>CAMKAR010000025.1 GCA_946410535.1 uncultured Bacteroidales bacterium | reverse complement strand
TGGAAGACCTTGAGAAGAAACTGAAGGTCGCTACCGAAGTGGTGGCCAAGACGGGTGGCGGCATCCTCGTCATCACCGAGGGCGTGTATGGCATGACGGGCGCTTTGGGCGACCTCGCCGGCATCGTGGCCCTGAAGAAGAAGTACAACTTCCGTATCCTCATAGACGACGCACACGGCTTCGGTGTGATGGGTCCCACGGGTCGTGGCACGTCGGAGCACTTCGGCGTGATGGACGACATTGACATTTACATTGGTGCCTATGCCAAGGCCATGGCCATCATCGGCGGCTTTGTAGCTGGCCCGAAGTATGTCATCGAGTTCTTGCGCTACAACATGCGTTCGCAGATGTATGCCAAATCGCTGCCCTTGGCCATTGTGGAAGGCTGCGAGAAACGTCTCAAAATCATCCGCAGCGCCGAGGGCGATGCCCTTCGTGCCCAGCTGTGGAAGGTGACTCGCTCGTTGCAGAAAGGTTTCCGCGACTTGGGCTTCGACATCGGTCCCGCCGAGGCCTGCGTGACGCCAGTGCATGTGCAGGGCGACGTGGTGCAGGCCACCAACATCGCCATGGACCTGCGCGAGAACTACCGCATCTTCTGCTCGGTCATCACCTATCCCGTCATCCCCAAGGGCATGATCATCTTCCGCATCATCCCGACGGCAGCCCACACGATGGACGACGTCAACTACACGTTGAATGCCTTCAAGGAGGTGCGCGAGAAACTCGACCGTGGCTACTACGACGGAACCGAGATCCCGAACATGAGGATTGAATGACGGATAGTGTCCGCGCAATATTGAAGGAAAGACTGCCAAAGTTGGTGGTCTTTTTTTGGTTTATTCCCCAAGAAAAGTGTGGTGTTTCATCGAATATTCCCCAAAAAAAGTGTAGTTGTTTGCCGAATATTCCCCCAAAAAAGTGTAGTTGTTTGCCGAATATTCCCCAAGAAAAGTGTAGCAGTTTGCCGAATATTCCCCAAAAAAAGTGTGGTAGTTTGTCGAATATTCCCCAAGAAAAGTGTAGCAATTTTCCGAATATTCCCCAAAAAAAGTGTAGTTGTTTGCCGAATATTCCCCAAGAAAAGTGTATCAGTTTGCCGAATATTCCCCAAGAAAAGTGTATTAGTTTGTTGAATATTCCCCAATAAAAGTGTGGTAGTTCATTGAATATTCCCCAATAAAAGTGTGGTAGTTCGTTGAATATTCCCCAAGAAAAACGTAGTTGTTTTCCGAATATTCCTCAAGAAAAGTGTGACAATTTATTGAATATTCCCCAAAAAAATTGTTCAGAATATGTTGTATAAATCTAAAAATTAGTATTTTTGTAGCAAATTTTTAAATCACTAGACTATGAAGCGACATCTTTATAACGATTTGGTGAGGTGGAAAAACTCGGTTGGAAGAAAACCCCTTGTATTGGAGGGCGCAAGACAGGTTGGAAAAACCTTCCTTTTAAAGGAGTTTGGGGAAGGGGAGTTTGAAAACCTGATTTACCTCAACTGCGATAACAATGAATTCATGCAAACGCTTTTTGTGCAGGATTTCGACATGGAGCGAATTCTGCGTGCCATCGAGGCTTTCACCAACCAAAGCATCAATGCGGGCAAGACACTCCTTTTCATTGACGAGATACAGGAAGCTCCGCGTGCGTTGACGGCGTTGAAGTATTTTTGCGAAAACGCAAGTGATCAGCATGTGGTTGTGGCTGGGTCGCTTTTGGGTATCAGCACACGGGTGGGCGAGTCGTATCCTGTCGGGAAGGTCGACATAATGAAACTTTATCCGCTTTCGTTTGAGGAGTTTTTGTGGGCAGTTGGTGAGGAACGTCTTTGTGATGTCTTGAACGCTCGGCAGTGGGAAGTGTTGCGCCCGTTGGCGACAAAGCTTCAGGATTTGCTCCGCCAATATTTTTATGTGGGAGGAATGCCTGAGGCGGTGCTTTGTTACATCACCGACAAGGATGTGCCCAAGGTGCGACGCATACAAAAGTCGATTTTGAAGACTTACGAGCGTGATTTTGCCAAACACGCCGGCAATGAGACGCAACGCATCCGCTTGGTGTGGAACTCCATCCCCGGACAGCTCGCCAAGGAAAACAAGAAGTTCATCTATGGCGCGGTTAGGAAGGGAGCGCGGGCAAAGGATTTCGAGATGGCCATTCAGTGGCTCGTCGATGCGGGGCTTGTCATCAAGTTGAAGCGGTGCCTCAACCCGACCATGCCGCTGTCGTTTTATGAGGACACCGAGGCTTTCAAGCTCTATTTGCTTGACGTGGGTTTGCTCGGCGCCTTGTCGAATGCCCCGGCTCGCCTGATGCTCATCGCCAATACGGTGTTTGTCGAGTTTAAGGGCGCGTTTTCAGAAAACTTTGTTTTGCAGCAACTTAAGGTTCTTGGCGACATGCCGCTCTATTATTTCAGCAAGGACAACTCGACGCAGGAAGTGGATTTCCTCATGCAGACCGATGAGCGCATCATCCCGATAGAAGTGAAGGCTGAGGAAAACACAAAGAGCAAGTCGCTGCAAGGTTTCGTCACCATCGACCATGCCGACAAACACATGAAAGGCCTCCGCTGCTCCATGTTGCCTTACATCGATCAAGGGTGGATGGAGAACATCCCTATGTATGGCATATTGGGTTATTTTCACGATTTAGCCCAGTGAAAGCAGCGTCAGAAGAAAAAATATTCGTATCATTGCACTGTCAATAACAAGGATAATCCCAAAAATGTGATAATATGATACTCGTAAAGCAAGTTGGCGTCTATGTCAACATCCTGAATTGCAGGCTCAAAAAGTATTTGGCGGAGGTCTTCAAGAAGAACAATGTCAACCTGACGGCGGAGCAGTACCTTGTGATGGATACGCTCTGGAATGAAGGCACGCTCACCCAACAGGCCATCTCGTTCATCATCCAGAAAGACAAGAACTCGGTGACGCAATTCATCGACAACTTAGAGAAAAAGGGCTTGGTGACGCGCTCGGTGGCCAAGGAGGACCGCCGCGTGAACAACATTGTGGTGACCGCCGAGGGCATGGCTCTCAAGGACTCCACAAAACAACTTGCCATCGACACGATGGAAAAAGCCATCGACGGCATCGGTGAACAGGACTTGCAGACCTTCGTCACCGTCCTGAAAAAGATTTGTTCCAACATCAGCGACACCGATAAAACAGGGGACAATCTTGCACTTTGAAGCTGATTTTTCGCCATTTGGCACAATTATTGGAAATTTTTTCCAAAAGCGAAACGTTAGATTTCTATCTTTGCACTTTTAAAACTTCAACGAAAATGAACAAAATCATCAAGTTATTTTTCGCTCTTGTCGTGGCCATGCTTCTGTTGCCTTCGTGCAACAAAGGTCCGGGCGAGGGCGGCACTGGCACCATACAAGGTTTCGTGAAACTCGTTCACCATCCCGACGACAACTATACCTTGACAACCGACACCTTGGTTGCGGCCAAGACCGATGTGTTCATCGTTTATGGCGATGATCCCTACTTCGGAAATGATGTGGAGACCAATGCCGAAGGAATGTATCAGTTTGAGTATCTGCGCTCTGGCGACTACACTGTGTTTTCCTATTCCACATTGCCTTCGGGCGAGAAGGTGGCGGTGAGCGAGACGGTCAGCCTGAATGGCGGCGAGGTGTGCCAGGTGCCTACCATCTATATCCACGATGGCAAGGCTTATGGCACTTCCATCGTGAAAGGCCGCGTTCATGCCGCATTTTACCACAACGGAAGCTATCGTGGCGAAGGCTGGGCCTATGAGCATCGCGTCTACATCCGCAGGGTGGGCGAGGAGTACCATTTCGATGACGTTCGCGTGGGGGTGGATGGCTATTTCTACTTCCAGAAGCTGCAACCTGGTGTGTATGAAGTGTTTACTGCATCGGACGACATCAACACGGAAATCCCTGAGCTTATGTTCCAGACCATCACCGTCGACGAGGCCGGGCAAATCTACGAACTCGAAGAACAGTTTGAAGTCATTGTCAATGTGTAAAATGGACGGAGGACGATGAGACAACAGTCCCCGAATCTTGAATCTTAAATCTTAAATTTTAAATCTTAAACAACTGAAAAAATGAAACGACTAATAATGATTTTGGCCTTTGTAGCCCTCAATGTGGGTGTTTTTGCACAGGCTGTGTCGGAAAGCACCATCGCCAAGCGCGACAACCGCCGAGGCATGGTGCTGAAGGAGTGGAACACGGCAGCGGGCGACAAACGCGCTTTCCTCGACCGCGTGACGACATACGATGAATATGGCCGCAAGATTGAGGAAATCGAATATGCCAGCTATGGCCAGAAATGGCGCATCGTGAGCGAGTATCCCGAAAACAGCGACATCACAGCCAAGGTGGTGCGCGAAATCGAGTACAACGACCGCGACAAGGTGGTTCGCATCCGCAAGTTCGAATACGACGAGGAAGGCTCGAAAGTACGCCAACTCAACTACTACCCGAACGGCAAACTGGAGTCGGTGAAGACCTACGAATACGTCCCGAAATAAGGCACCGTGGAAGAGATCCTGAACATAGTGCAAGGCATGAAGCCCATCACGCTCGACGAGATGAGCGGCGTGAAACTGATGAACCGCATCGACACGAAATATCTCGTGACCGAAAGGCAGTTGCGCGAGATTTTGTTGCGCATCCGCGAAGGCTACTATGCCCAGGAGGTGGAAGGCAACCGCCTTTCGCCCTACAGCACTGTGTATTACGACACGCCTGAGCTGACAATGTATATCGTCCACCACGACCGCCACTTGGTGCGCGACAAGGTGCGCGTGCGAACCTACGTCGACTCGAACCTGACCTTTTGCGAGGTGAAGCACAAGAGCAACAAAGGCCGCACGAAGAAGAAACGCATTGCGGTGGAACCAATTCCCAACATCATCGAAAACCCCGATGCGGCGGCATTCTTGACCGAAAAACAACCTTATCCAGTCAGCTCGTTGAGTCCGCACTTGATCACCATTTTTGACCGCATTACCTTGGTGAACTACGGTAAGACCGAGCGCCTCACCATCGACTGCAACCTGCGCTTCGAGAACCTTCGCAATGGCAACGTCGCCTCGATGGCACCTTTGGTGGTGATGGAACTCAAGCAGGATGGTAGGGCCCAATCGCTGCTGAAGGATGTCCTCTTTGATTTGAGAATAAAACCCTACAAGATCAGCAAATACTGCATCGGCACCTGCCTGACCAATCCCGACGTGAAGCAGAACCGGTTCAAGAAGAAACTCAGGTGGATAGAAAAATTAAAGACTATGGTCTATGGCTAATGGCCGTTTCAACGGAGGCTGAAACCAATTTTTATGAGAAACAGCCATAAGCCATAAACCATCGGCCAACAACAATTAAACAGTTAAACAATCAACAGTCAACAAATATGAATCTACTACAAATCAACCTACAGGACTTCGATCCTGACATTGCACGCGAGTTTGGAGGTGGTGCCACTGGCCTCGACTTCCTCGGCGTGCCTCTCTTCGATGCACAAAGCCTTTGGACGACCTTGATCCGCTTCGTGTTCAATCTTCTCGTCTGCTGGCTTGTCATCCATTGCTTCTACTACAAAAAGGCCAACCGCAAGGACTATTATTTCACCTTCATCATGTTTGCCGTGGTCATTTTCCTCATCATTTCGCTGATGGAGAACATGAAGATGAACATTGCCTACGCCCTCGGCCTATTTGCCATCTTTGGCATGATTCGTTACCGAACGGAGACCATAAAAATCCGTGAGATGACCTACCTCTTCGTGGTGATGGGCCTGAGCATCGTCAACGGCATGGCGCTTTCGACGAGTTATGCGGAATTGCTGGCGGTCAACCTGTTGGTGGTATTGGTGATTTGGATTCTCGACGGTACAAAAATGCTGAACCATACGGCGATGAAGATCATCCTTTACGACCGTATCGAGAACACCAAGCATGGCAAGGAAGACGACCTGAAGTCCGACCTTATCGAACGCACTGGCCTCGACATCAAGAAGGTGGAGGTGGGGCACATCGACTACCTGCGCGATGTGGCTTTCGTGAAGGTGTACTACAAGCCCATCGACGGCGAGGTGAATACGATCGATACGATTACTAAAATTAAGGATTTCACGGAATAGTGAGGAAGTGGCTGATCATAGTGCTGTTGTTGCCGATGTCGGTGATGGGGCTGGCGCAGAGCGAGCGCACCACCGATTTTGGCGGCATCGTCTCGGCTGAGGCATCGGTGGCCTTGCCAGCCAACTTTGGGCTGTCGGCTGAGGAGGAGTTGCGTTTCAATAACGACTTCTCGCAGTTCGACCGTTGGCTTAATTCGGTGGGCGTGGACTATACCTGTTGGCACAACCGCATGAACATTGGTCTCACCGCCGACTACATCCGCCGCCACAACGACAAGGGCTATTTTGAGAACCGTGGCCGCTTGGGTGTTCAGGTGACCTACTCTGAGGAATACCGCCGTTTCAAGTTCACGGTGCGCAGCAAGGTGCTGGGCACCTTCTTCGACGAGCGCACGGGCGACCACCGCGTCAACCCACGAATCTATTGGCGCAACCGCCTCAAGGTGACCTATCAGCCGATGAACAGCCGTTGGAAATATGCGCTTTCCACCGAGCTGTTTTGGCTCACCAACGACCCCAAGAAAGGCGGCGTCGACAACCTGCGCACAGTGCTTTCGGTCGACTATCGCCTCTCGCGGAGGCATTATGTTTCGGCTTTTGCCCGCGTTGACAACGAACTTGGCGTGAAAGCCCCAGTTGACTTGTTCTATGTCGGTTTGACCTTCAAGGCGAAATATTAAAAGGTTAGCAATGAGGTTGAATTGCCCTTTTTTGTAAAAAAGTCGTTTTTCTTTTCAGGAAACGGCTTTTTTTCATTCTTGTTTCCTATTTTTGTACTCTCGAATAACCATCAAATCTAATCGATATGTGTACAAAACAAAAAATGAAAAAAATCGGCAGCATCGGCCTGATTGTCGCGGCGTTGCTGCTCGGCCTCCTGCCGTCGTGCGGCAAGAAAGGGACGACAACGGGCGGCTCCACGACCTTCGTGGAACGCATCAAGCCGCTCGACGACGCTGTGCTGGCGCTGTTGGACAGCTACACTTCGGGCGTCATCGCCAATGGCGAACCCATAGTGGTGCGTTTCAACAATCCTGCGGAAATGAAAGTGAAGTATGGCGAGACTATTCCCGCCAAGGCCTTCGAGTTTACGCCTGCGCTGAAAGGCAAGGCCGTTTGGGTCGACGAGAACACCGTCGGATTCCAATACGACGGCATCGACAAGGACCAGAACTATGTCTGCAAGTTCAAGATGTCGGACTTTGTGGACGTGAAGGCCGACCAAACTTTGGAGTTCGGCTTCGGCGTGCGTCGGCAGAATTTCAGCATCGTCACGGTGCAGCCACTTTGCAACTCGAATGACGAGATGGGCTACCTGATGCGCATCGCCTTTGCCACGCCCGTCGACCAAGACGAAGCTGTCAATTTGTTTGACGAGTCTTTCCGCAAAAGCCATCCCGTTGAGGTGGCCAATGCGGGCAACAACGTCTATGACTTCACGTTGCAAGGCTTTAAACGCCAGGATTCGGATTATCAGACAGATGTCATCCTCGATGGCAAAGCCTTGGACTGCAAGGCCAAGATGCAACGCAGCCTGAAGGTGTACGCCAAGGACAAGTTCGAGCCGGTGATGTTCGACGTCGACAAGGCCGCCAGCAAGGGCACTTTGCTCTTCTCGCAGCCGCTGAAAGAGAACCAGAACCTCGACGGTTTCGTGGCTTTCAACCAGAAGTTGGGCTACAAGGTTGACATCAAGGGAAATAAGATTGATTTCTTCTTCGACAAGACCTCGCTTTACAGCTATCAATTGGAAGATTTGAACATGACCGTCAGCAGTGGCATTCGTGCCGCCAATGGTATGCTGTTGCAAAGCGACTATCCTTTTGACTTCGACCTCACCGACAACCTGCCCAAGGTGCGCTGGACCGACGATGGCGTCATCATTCCCGATGTGGACGAGACCACGGTATATTTCGATGCCATCTGCCTCAACTCGGTGACACTGAGAATTGTGCGCGTGTTCGACGACAACATCCTGTCCTTCTTGCAGGACAATGAGTTGAACGAGACTTACGGTGTGCGCAAGGCGGGTCGTTTGGAGAAGAAGGTGCGTCTCGCCATCGACAACCCGTATGCCAACCAATGGAAGACGTTCCCCATCGTGTTGTCCGATTATATTAAGGTGGAACCTGGTGCGATGTACCAGTTGAGCCTCAATTTCGGTCCCGCCGACTACACCTTCGCTTCCGACGAGATGAAAAACGCCGTGACGGAAAACGAAGCCTTGGAAGCCGACTATTGGGATGGCCAGGCCTACGACTATAGGGAATACAACTACGACGGCGAGTGGAACGACCCCAACGGTTACTATTATTATAACTATGTGGAAATGAAGAAGAACATCGTTGTCAGCAACCTTGCGGTGACCGCCAAGATGGGGCGCAACGATGTGGTTGACGTGTATGTCTACCGGATTTTGGATGCCACTCCGGCAGCGGGAGCGCAAGTCGCAGCTTACAACTTCCAAAGACAGGAATTGGCCCAAGGCAGCGTTGATGCCCAAGGCCATGTGCAGCTGAAGTGTGCCAACCGTCCCGCTTTCGTGATGGCTACGGACAATAAAGGCAGCAAGTCGGTGATCAAGTTGAGCGATGGCAATGCGTTGTCGTACAGTCGCTTCAATGTGGCTGGCGAGTCGGTTGAGAAAGGCGTTTCGGGCTTTGCCTATACCAACCGTGGCGTGTGGCGCCCTGGCGACGAGATGCAACTCAACCTGATGCTGAACGATATGGAAGAGAGCATTCCTGCCGACTATCCCGTCGTCCTCGAAGTGCTGGATGCCACGGGTCGCCTCTATGCCAAACAAGTGAACACCAAGCCCGTGAACGACATCTATTGCTTCAAGGTGCCGACCAACGTCAGCGACGAGACCGGCGTTTGGACAGCCCGTTTCAAGGTGGGCACGAGCACCATCACCAAGAGCCTGCGTGTGGAGACGGTGAAGCCCAACCGCTTGGAAATCAAGTTTGAACTGCCCGAGGTGGTCAGCCTCAGCAAAAACGAGCGTGCGGCCCTCGTTTCGAGATGGCTCAACGGGATGAAAGCCAACGGCTTGAAGGCCGAAGTCGACGTGAAACTGCGCGGTGGCGAGACGACTTTCAAGAACTTTGCCAACTACTCCTTCGTCAATGAAACACAAGGTTTCGAGCCTCAAGAGTTGTCGCTTTTCAGTGGTCAGCTTAATTCGGAGGGTGTTGCCAATGTGGGCTTCGGTCCGCTCAAGGATGTCTACGCTTCGCAAATGATGAACGGCACCTTCACGGTGAAGGTCTTCGAGCAGGGTGGCGACTTCAGCATTGCGTCGTTCAAGACCAAACTCTCGCCATACGAGCGTTACGTTGGCGTTGACCTGCCTGAATCCACGGCAAAATACGGCAGCTATTACGACACCGACAAGGACTGGAAGTTCGACATCGCCATGGTCAACGAGGACGGGACGGCCTGCAAGTCGGCGGTCGCGCTGGAATATGCGCTTTACAGATTGGATTCCTATTGGTGGTGGTCGAGCGAGGATGAATACAGCTTGCAACGCTATGCCTCAGGCACTTACAAGGCTCCCGTGAAGAACGGCACCTTGACCTGCAACGGCACGACCTCGGTCACCTTCAACATCCCGGACGACAAATGGGGCAGTTATCTCCTCGTCGTCAGCGACAAGCAAGGCGGCCACACCTTCGCCAAGATCATCAGCTTCGATTGGGGCTATGGCCATTCGTCAACGGCTTCGGGCGCACCGGCCCAACTTTCGATGAAGTCGACGGCTGAAAGTTATCAGGTGGGTGAGAAAATCGTGGTGACCTTCCCCGCCAACGAAAAGGCCAAGGCTTTGGTGACGGTGGAAGCCAACGACCGCGTGCTGCAAACCATGTTGGTCGAAAACCTTGGTCAGGAAGGCAAGGTGGAAATCACGGCCACTGAGGAAATGATTCCGAATGTGTATGTCTATGTGGCTCTGATCCAGCCGCATGATGCAGCCAACGACCTGCCTATCCGCCTCTATGGTGTCATCCCTGTGAAGGTGGAAAACAAGAAATTGCAGCTGCAGCCCAACATCAGCGTGCCCGAAACGGCCAACACGAAGAAGACCCTTGACGTGAAGGTTTCGGAGGCCAACAAGCAACCGATGACCTATACCTTGGCCGTTGTCGATGAAGGCATTCTCGGCCTCACCAACTTCTCGACGCCGAATCCTTACGGCTACTTCAACAGCAAGCAGGCTTTGAGTGTGCGCACTTGGGACAACTACGCCAATATCGTTGACGCATTCAGCGGCGAGCTTGGCTCTGTTTACGCCATCGGCGGCGACGGCATCCTCAACCAGGAAATCACCCTCGACAACCGCTTCAAGGCTTATGCCGTCACCCTCGGACCTTTCGAGCTGAAGGCGGGAGAAACCAACACGCATAGCTTTGAGGTTCCGCAATGCTCTGGCGCGTTGCGCTTCATGGTGGTGGCCAAGGGCAACGGCAAGGCTTTCGGCTCGGCTGAAAAGCGCATGACCGTCGTCGACCCGATTAACCTGTATGCTTCCGCTCCGCGTGTGGTGGCGCCTGGCGACGAACTGAACCTCAAGGTGCAGGTGCAAGCTCCCACGATGAAGGGCAAGACCTTGCAAGTGAAGTTCGAGAACAAGAACCTTGAACCCGTTGGCAACCTGCCCACTTCGGTGACGATTGACAACAACGGTGAGGGTTTGGTAGCGGTCAGGTCCAGCATCCCCAATACGTTGGGCAATGCCGAACTGAAGGTTTCGGTGACGGGCGATGGCTACACCGCCGAGTCGTCGACAGTGATGCCTATCCGTATGCCTTACGCCGAGCGTCGCAGCACCATCACCAAGGAAATCGGAGCTGGGCAGACGGTCAGCGTGCCGTTCAACCTCGACGGCATGACGGGCACGCAACAAGGCAACATCACTGTTTCGAGCCTGCTGCCCGTCGACCTCTTTGGCCGCATCGATTACCTGATGGACTATCCGCATGGTTGCCTCGAACAACTCACCTCGAAGGCATTCCCGCAGCTTTACCTCAACTATTTCGTCCAGCTCGACGACAAGGAGAAAGAGGAGATGCGCAACAACATCGAGTCGGCCATCACCAGCCTGAAGTCGTATCAGAAGTCCGACAACTCGATGACGAATTGGATAGGCGGCAAATACACCGACCCATGGACGGAGATTTATGCCCTGCATTTCCTCGTCGAGGCCAACAAGCAAGGCTACAACGTACCGCAGTATTTCCTCGACGGCCTGCTGAACTACCAAGCCAACCGCGCCAAACAGTGGAAGAACAACCCTGACTTCAAGCAAGGCGAGACCATCCAGGCCTACCGTCTGTTCGTTTTGGCCTTGGCCGACAAAGCCGAGATGGGTGCCATGAACCGCTTCAAGGAAATCGAGATGAACTACGACCTTACCAAGGCTTTGGCTGCCGCCGCCTTTGCCCAGACGGGTAAGACTAACATCGCGCAGAACTTGTTGCCCGTTGTTGGCGAAGGCCAGCAGATGTCCGACTACTACACCTCGTTCGGCTCGCGCACCCGCGACTTGGCCATGTATGCCTACACGCAGATGCTTTGCGACGTTGACCAACAGACGGTGCAGAACAACATCAACAACGTGTGCCGCATGATGAGCACCAACCGCTGGATGGACACGCAGACCACGGCCTTCTCGCTCTTCGTTTTGGGCAAGTATGCCGAGAAGATGGGCCTCAACAGCAGTAACCTCTCCGCCACGGTGAAGGTGAACGGTGAGGAACGCACCTTGAACACCAACATGACCTCGGTAGGCTATGGCTTCACGCCGAAGTTGGGCAGCAACACCGTTGAGATCAAGAACAACACCGACCAAACGATGGTGGCCAACCTCTTCACCAAGACCTCGGTGGCCGAGTACGATATGAACGAAAGCGGCAACCTCATCAAGATGACGGTGAGTTACACCGACAAGAATGGCAATCCTGTCAATCTGGGCAACTTGACCGCTGGCACCGACATCAAGGTGCAGATGACGGTAACCAACCCAAGCGAGTGGCAAGTCACAGAGCTGGCGCTGTCGTACTACCTGCCTTCGGGTTGGGAGCTGGTCAACGACCGACTGAGTGGCGACATGACTGGCAACGAAGGTGCCAAGCACCTCGACCTTCGCGACGACCGTGCCTACTTCTACTTCGACCTGATGCCGGGCGCGAAGAAGACCTTCACCTTGAAGGCCAACGCCACCTATGAGGGCAACTACATGATTCCCGCCGTGCGCTGCGAGGACATGTACAACGCCGAGATTTATTACCAGATTCCGGCCCGTGGGTGTGTGGTGAAGTAAGCGTAGTAACTCTGAATCGGAAAATAGTGGTAGGCCTTGCGGCTTGCCACTATTTTTTGTGACTGAGGGAAAAGGTTGGGAAAAATTGCTTAATATTGCAGTTCAAAAAGGAAATGTCATGAGCAAGTCGATAAACATTTTGGACAAGGATTATCTGCAATGGATAAAGGAATTGGGCAGCCGCTACCGCAGAAGCCAGATCAAGGCGGCGGTGAAGGTGAACGAGGAGATGCTTCGGTTCTATTGGGAACTGGGGCGGGATATTGTGGAACGTGATGCTGAGAACAGATATGGAAAAAGATTCTATGCTACTTTGAGCAAGGATTTGGAAACC
>CAMKAR010000024.1 GCA_946410535.1 uncultured Bacteroidales bacterium | reverse complement strand
CCGACGACCCATTCAATCCTGTTTTCTACCAAACCTCGTTAGCCATCGCCAACCAGCGCATCTCAAAGGCAGGCCAGGAGGGCATGAAGGCGTTTTTCGAGAAACGGAAGCCGGAGTGGGGCTGAAATCTGCTTCAAATCAGCTAAACATGCCGAGATTTTCAAAGTTTAGCAGGTTCGAAGCGAAATTTGGGTGTCAGGCTTGTCTAAAATTGTTGTTTTTGTTGTCTGCAATGAACGATTTGATTATATTTTGTCATCTGAAATGAACGATTTTTTATAAAATTGTTGTCTGAAAAGAACAAAATTACTACTTTTGCAGGCGAAAATGATAGGGTTATGGATAGTATAATGGACATTTTTTCTGCAAAGTATGCAAGAACAAGCACGAGTTTCGTGCGTGGATTGGAGCAACAAATCGAGTGGGACTATCCCTTGGTTGGCATTCGGGGAGCGCGAGGGGTGGGGAAGACGACTTTGATGCTCCAGCATATCAAATTGCGTCACAAGTTGGACGGCTCGGTACTTTATGCCAGTGCGGACAACATTTGGTTCAACGCGCATTGCATTTATGAATTGGCCACCCAATTTGCGCAAAAAGGCGGGCGCTATTTGTTTCTAGACGAGGTGCACAAGTACCCGAACTGGAGCCAAGAGTTGAAGAACATCTACGATGACTTGCCGGAACTCCATGTGGTTTTCACGGGTTCTTCGCTTTTGGAGATTCTCAACTCTCGCACTGACCTCAGCCGTCGTGCTGTCGTCTATGAAATGCAGGGCTTTTCTTTCAGGGAATATCTCAATTGGACGCAAGGCCTGAATCTCCCAGCCTTGGACCTGTCGGAGTTGGTTGATCATCATGTCGATGCAGCCATGACCCTATTGGGTCAAGTGAAACCGCTTGCCCATTTCGAGGACTATCTGAAACATGGTTATTATCCGTTTTATAAGGAATCTCCCTCTTTGTATTACACCCGTTTGAACGAGGTCGTCAATTTGGTGCTCGAAGTGGAACTGCCACAGCTGCGTGAGGTGGAAACGGCCTATATTCCCAAAATCAAGCAGTTGCTGTACATCATTGCAGAATCGGCTCCATTTACCCCGAATGTCACCAAATTGAGCGAAAGGATTGGGATGTCGAGAGGGGCGTTGCTGTCGTATATGAATGCCTTGCATGAGAGCCGCATCACGTTCAACTTGCAGAAGGACGCACAAGGAATCAGCCGGTTGCAAAAGCCTGACAAGCTGTATCTTGACAATACCAACCTCTCGTTTGCCCTTATCGGGAAGGAACCCGACAAAGGTAACATGCGAGAGACTTTTTTCGCCAACCAACTCCGCTATGCACATCGTGTGGAGCTTTCGCCTGTAAGTGATTTCATCATTGATGGGAAATACACGTTTGAGGTGGGCGGACATGGGAAGGGCGACAAGCAGATTGCGGCGGTTGAGGATGCCTATCTTGTGATTGACGATATTGAGTATGGCCACGGCAACCGCATCCCGCTATGGATGTTTGGGTTCTTGTATTGAAAGAAAAAGGTGTCGCGAAACGGAAGCTATAGTGGGGATGAAATCTGCTTCAAATCAGCTAAACATGCCATAATTTTTGAAGTTTAGCAGGTTTGAAGCGAATTATCAAAAAAGGCACTTTCCGCAGCGTTCAAGGGGTGTTTTTCCGAAAATCTTGCTTCTGTTTTTGGCTGTTCGATGGATTTTGCTTATTTTTGCCTCAAATATAAATCCTATTCCTATGAAGAAATTTGCAGTAATTCTTTCAGGCTGCGGTCA
Organism: uncultured Bacteroidales bacterium; assembly: GCA_946410535.1. The sequence goes on along the minus strand of CAMKAR010000024.1, from coordinate 11,063 downwards.
CAAGGACGGCAGCGAAATCCATGAAGCCGTCACCTTGTTGCTTTCCATCAGCCAACATCATTGTGAATACCAATGCTTTGCACCCAATCGTGCCCAGCGTGACGTCGTCAACCACCTGACGGGTGAAGCCGTCAACGAGGAACGTAACATCCTTGCCGAAGCAGCCCGTATCGCGCGTGGGAATATCTTGCCCGTCGAGGAATACAAGGCCGAAGACTTCGACGGCCTGCTCTTCAGTGGCGGCTTCGGTGCGGCCAAAAACCTGTGCGACTACGCCTATAAAGGTGCCGACATGGAAGTGCAGCCCGATGTGGCCCGCGCCATCATTGAGACACGCGAAGCCAATAAACCCATTGGTGGCATGTGCATCGCCCCCGTGATGTTCGCCAAGCTTTTACCTGGCGTTTGTGTCACCTTAGGCAAAGAAGGCACGCCTGATGCAGACAACATCCGTTCTATGGGTGCTTACCATGTGCAAACCGAGCATGGCGACGTGTGCGCCGACAACGAGCTGTTGGTGTTCACCACACCGGCTTATATGCTCGATGCGACCATCAAGGATGTGTATGACGGTGCCTACAACCTGATTGATGCCATCGTCGACACGCTGGACGGGAAGCGCGAATGACGTATTTCGCTGACAACCAACAAAGAAAGAGAGCGGCTAATTCGATTGACCGCTCTCTTTGTTATGGTCTGTCTTGTGGTTTATCTGCGACCGCTGCCTGATGCCGAGCCTGTCCTGCTGGTGGCTGAGCCAGTTTTGTTGGAGGCTGAGCCTGTCGAAGCCCCACTGTTGCGGGTGCTTGAACTGCTTGCGCTTCTGGTCGAGCTGCTGCTCTTGCTGACGGATGAGACTGTCGAAGTCCCACTGCTACGGCGGCTGCTCGAACCGTTACCGACGCGACTTCCGCTGCTGCCGGTTGCTGAGCCAGTCGCGACTCCGCTGGGGCGTGAGTTGTTGTTTGAGCTTTTCACCCGACTGCTGCTGCCGCTGGCTGAGCCTGTCGAAGTGCCGCTGGGGCGACTTGTAGCGCCAGAGCTGTTGCCTACACGACCGCTGTTTGATCCGTTGCCGCTGGCTGAGCCTGTCGAAGTCCCACTGTGGCTGCTGCCCGAACTCATACTGCCTCCGTTGGCCTTGGGGCGGACCGTTGCGCTCGGTGCAGTTTCGCTGTTGCTGGGCGCTGCGGGCGGGTTGGCGTTCACCTCGGGGTGGGTGGCAGGATAACCGCCGTTGTTGCTGTGGTAGCCGTAGGTGTGGTGCATCGGGTTCATTGGAGGCGGAGGCGTGCCCGGGCCATGGCCAGGAGGCGGGGGCATGGGCGGACGATAGCCGTCGTAGTAGTAGCGGTAGATGCCGGGACGGGTGTAGTAGTGCACACGTGGCGGTGCGCTGATGACCACCCAACGCTCGGTGCGCGGTCCGGCCCAATAGAAGCTGATAGGCTCGAAGTATTCGAAGGTGGTGAAGCTGTAGAGTTCGTCGCCAAGCTCGTAGTAAGGCATGACGGTGAAGCCTATCCCACGGTCGATGCGGTGCGATGGGATGCTGATGGCGATGCGCTTGATGCTGCCGGGACGGACCCTGACGTACTTGTTGGCATAATAGTAGCCGTAGTCGGGGTCGAGGTAGAGGTAGACGTTCCCTCTGTAGGTGTAGTCGCCGATGTTCTCCACGTCGTAGTAGACCGTGATCGAGTTGTAGTTGTACACCATCACGGGCTGTGAAACCAGGGCGAGTTCGGGCGGATAGCCGGTGGCTGCTTTTGCTGCGATGGATCCCACTGCCAGCAGGATGCTCATCAGGATGTTCTTGGCTTTCATAGTGGTGATTTTTTTGAGGGTTAAACGTTTATGTTGGTTTTCACCTTATCACCATACCAAAACCGTGCCAAATTCACCTCTCCGTCACCCTCGTTGTCGTACTGTAGTCGATTTCAGGATGTTGAGCCAGGTATTCCAATATCAGGTCGTTGGAACCGTGGAAGGTCGACGTGCCGTCGTCCTCGTGCGGGTAGTCGAACACGCTTGTCATATAGCTGTTCATCACCACGCTGTATTTGGCATTCATTTCAAGCGGTTTGCCGTTCTCCAAGATGACTTCAATGTCGGTCATCTCACCGTTGTCGTCCACCTTATAAGAATAGGAGCATCCCGAGCAGTAGATGGGGCCGCCGTCGGTGACGAAGCAGCACTTCATCAGGTCGATGATTTCCTGGCCGCTGAGCGTGAAACGGATGATCTCGTTGTCGAACGGGTCGAGGGCGAAGATGTCTTTTAGCGTGACGGCGCGGGCCGAGAGGGTGTCGAAACGCACGCCGCCCGGGTTCTGGAAGCCCATGTCGGAGCCGGTCGTGTAGCGGATGGCATCGGTCATCAGGCAGCCGAGCGATTCGTAGTTGTCAATGGGTGTCAAGTTGGTTGTCACCACCTTGCGGAAGTATTCGTTGCTGTTGTATTTGTCCACCATGGCTTGCACCTTGGCGTTGCGTTTCGGGAAGGTCTTGACGGGAAGCAGCTCCGACTCAGTATTGACCAATTTGCCATTACGGAAGGTGAAGGTGCTGAGCGTCACATATTTGACTTTTGCTTCGGCTTGCGTAACCAAAACGCCGTTCACCATCACTTTCCCGTTTTCGCCTACGCGGGTGTGCGAATGTCCGCCAAAGATGGCGGCCACCTGTGGGAACTTGGCGGCCACCTCGCGATCCTCTTCATGGCCGAGATGGGTAAGCAGGAAGATGGCGTTGCAGTCTTTAAGAGTGTCCAAGTATTGTGGCAACACTTCCTCGAAAGGCACGAAGTGGGAGCCGTTGGCGTTTTTCGGGTGGAAGTCGGGGAGGCCGTTCAAGCCGAGTTGGATGCCACCGATGACACCGATTTTCAGGCCATCGCGTTCAAAGGTTTCGTAAGGCTTGCAATTGGGCATTTGCAGCGTGTCGTCGAAGGTGACGTTGGCGCAAACAAAGGGGAAATTGGCCCAAGTGAGCACATTGCGCAGGGCGATGGGGCCACCGTCCCATTCGTGGTTGCCAAAGGCCGACAGGTCGAAGCCGACGGCGTTCATCAGTTCATACATGGGCTTTGAAACCTCTTCGTAGCGGTCGTTGATGGGGTTGCCCGATCGGTTGTCGCCCGCGCCGAAGAGCAGCAGGTCGGGGTGGACGCTGCGGAGGCTGTCGATCAAAGCAGCCATTTGCGGGAAGTTGTCGATGTTGGCGTGCATGTCGTTGGTCGAAACGACGTGGATTTTCTGCTCCTTGGGTTGGCACGAGGCAAGGACGAAGGCGGCGGCGAAGGCCGTCAGCATGATGCGTAAAATTTTCTTCATGGCTTTCAGCGGTTTACGTAGATTTTTGAGTTGGCACGCAGCGAGCCGTCCAAGTCGATGACGTTGCCGTAGGCGTCTTTCACTGTGATGCCCTCAAGGTTGAGCGGCAGGTTGTTGGCGCGGCAGTAGGCCAGCACCACTGATTTCACCTTTGCGCCATAATAAGTGCGCACTTCGGTGTCGTTGACGAATGCTTTCATATCAGTTGTCAGTTTGGAGTTATAAGTTTCCATTTGTTAATACAAACTACAAAATTACGGTTTTTTTGTAAAAAAAGAGGCTTTTTTGGTTTTTTCTGTATTTTTGCGCCATCAATTTTAAAATCGTACTACTATGAAAATGGATGGCAGAAGAACCAGCACCAACGTCGAAGACCGTCGTGGAAAAGGTGCTGCAACCGCAGGCGGAATCGGCATCGGCGGTATCATCATTGTAGGCCTGATATGGCTCCTGACGGGCAAGGCTCCCGACACCCAAGCACTTAGCGAAATGACGGGTGGCGGCACAACGCAAACCGAATATGTCCCCACCGCCCAAGAACAAGAGTTTGAGCTTTTTGCATCGCAAATCTTAGCCTCGACCGAGGACGTTTGGACGGCTGAGTTCGCGAAGTATAACGCCCAATATCGTGCTCCTAAGATGGTGATTTTCAAAGGCTCGGTGCAAAGCGGCTGCGGCAATGCCTCATCGGCCACAGGCCCGTTTTATTGCTCCGCCGACGAGAAACTCTACCTCGACCTCGACTTCTTCAACGAGATGCAACGGTCGATGGGCATCAAGGGCGACTTCGCCTGCGCCTATGTCATTGCGCACGAGGTGGGTCACCACATCCAACACTTGCTCGGCACCCTCGACGAAAAGCATCAGCTGATGGCTCGCATGAACGAAGTGGATAGGAACAAGATGAGCGTCCGCATCGAACTGCAAGCCGACTACTATGCCGGCGTTTGGGGACATCATGAGCAGAAGATGTTTGGCTCGCTCGAAGACGGCGACCTCGAAGAAGCCATCAACGCAGCCAAGAAAATCGGCGACGACTACTTGCAACGTCAGGCCGGCTACAGCCAGGTGAAGTCGGACCTCTTCACCCACGGCACTTCGCAGCAGCGTATGCGTTGGCTCAAGCGCGGCCTGCAGTCGGGCGACCTCAGCTTGGGCGACACGTTCACGATTCCTGAGAGCCAATTGTAAAGGATTGATTCGCAACGCGTGAGTGTCGTTGCGAAGAATGAAGCAACGGGACGCGTGACTTTTGGACTGTAATGGTTCAAGAGTTGCGCGTCTTGTTTTTTTGTGCCTTGCGTCCGAAATACCAAATCTGCCAGCTGTTGAACAGGTTTTGGAACACGGAATAGAAAGCTAAATACACCGATGCCAGCGGATGCAGGTAGTGGTTGGCCATCCAGATGCCCATGGCCGAGTTCTTCTGGCCCAACAGCTGTCCGCCCGCGATGGTGTCGCCGTATTTGTGGCCAATCCATTTGCCCAATCCAAACTGGATGACACAGAACAGCAAGGCCGAGATGCCGAGCCACAGGATGCTGTACAAGTTGCCCTTGCCGTGCAGGAAGATGAAGTCGATGGTTTGGCCCAAGGTGAGAAACAAGGCCACAGCCCACAGATAGAAAGCCAAGCCTTTGAAGCGGGCCACCACCGCGTTGGCTTTGGGCCAGGCGACTTGCAAGGCTAAGGCCACAAAGAACGGCAGCCCGATGACCGTGCCCACACGTCTGAGGATTTGCAGGAACGAGGCCCAGAAAGGCATGTCCTGGTTGACTCCGATGAACGAGAAATAGATGGGCGCAACGATGGAAATCACCAAGTTGCCGATGACGGTGTAGGAAGTCACCGTGTTGCGGTCGGCACCGAGCATCGTGCTCACCACCGCCACCGAGGCCGCCACAGGACAAAGCACACCAATCAGTATGCCTTCGGCCACAATCTCGTTGACATTCAACCCTCTAAGCAATGAATAACAACCCACGCTGACCACCACCTGGAAAAGGATGATCCAGACAAACAGCGGCTTGAAACGCAACTGGCGGATGTCGACGGCACAGAAGGTGAGCAACAGGATGGTGAAGATGATGTAGGGCACCACCACGTTGAAGGCGGCACAATATTCGTGGAGCAACAGCCCTAAGATGATGGCTATCGGGAGGACATATTGGCGTATCTTGTTGGCTATGACAATGATTTTTTGCATCGAAATCCGGTTTGGGGCTGCAAAATTGCGAAATTAATCCGTACCTTTGCAGCCCTAATCGATAAATTCACGAAATATGAACCACAATAACGCAACGAAATGAAAATGCACCACATCCTCATCGCCGCCTTGGCCTTCGGCCTTTGCAGCTGCGGCAACAACACCGAAAAACAAGAAAACACAAACAACGAACCTATCAACGAACCTATGCAACAAGAACAAACTACCAAACCTGTGGTCTACATGACCAAGGACATCAGCCCCGAAGGCTTGGTGAAGATTTACGAAGCCCTCGGCGTGAAACCTGCCGAAGGACAACGCGTGGCCGTGAAAATCAGCACGGGCGAATCGGGCGGACACAACTACCTGAAGCCTGAGCTCATCAAGGACTTGGTGAACACGGTGAACGGCACCATCGTCGAGTGCAACACCGCCTACGGTGGCTCGCGCCAAGACGTGAAGAAACACTGGGAGACCATCAAGGAGCACGGCTTCATGGACATCGCCAAGGTCGACATCATGGACGAGTTCGGCGAGATGCAAATCCCTGTGGAAGACACCACCTACATCAAGTACGACATCGTGGGCGAACACTTGGCCAACTACGACTTCATGGTCAATCTGGCCCACTTCAAGGGCCATGCCATGGGTGGCTTCGGCGGCGTGCTGAAGAACCAGAGCATCGGCGTGGCTTCAACCGCAGGCAAGGCCTACATCCACTCGTGTGGCTACACCACCGACCCTGCCGATTGCTGGAACCACATCGAGAACCAAGACGGCTTCCTCGAGTCGATGGCCGCTGCCGCGCAAGGTGTCCACAACTACTTCAAGCAAGAAGGCAAGGAGATCATCTACATCGACGTGATGAACAACCTCTCGGTCGACTGCGACTGCGATGCGCATCCCGCCGACCCCGAGATGAAGGACGTGGGCATCTTGGCCTCCACCGACCCCGTTGCTCTCGACCAGGCTTGCATCGACCTCGTGTTCAACTATCCTAACGCTGAAGGCGACGACGCCACGGCCTTGATCAACCGCGTCAACCGCCAACACGGCATCCACATCCTCGAACATGCCGCCAAGATCGGTCTCGGCGTGCGTGACTATAACCTTGTCAACATTGACGAAGCCAAGTAATCCATCAACGCTTATCGGGCACCTCGCTTGCTTTGGTGCCTACTGCATCTTTGGGTTCAACATCATCTGCTGCAAGAACATCTCCAACGCAGGTGTGTTGAGCCCAATGGATTTGTTTTGCCTGAGGGCGACAGGTGCCACCATCCTGTTTTGGCTCGTGTCGCTCTTCATGCCCAAGGAAAAGGTTGACCCGAAAGACCTGCCCAAGATTTTTGTGGCTTCCATGCTTGGGCTTTACCTCACCCAAATCAGCTTCTTGAAAGCCGTCACGATGACGACCTCCATCGACTTGAGCATCGCCAACACCAGCACGCCCATCCTGACCATGATTGTGGCTGCCATCGTCTTGAAAGAACCCATCACGGGCAAGAAAATCGGCGGCATCCTTGTGAGCCTTGCCGGTGTCTTGATCTTGGTTTTCAACTCGGTGGGTCTCGGCGGCGGCGCTTCGGAGACCAAGCCGATGGGCATCGTGTTGACCATCGTCAATGCGCTCACGTTTGCCCTGTATCTCGGCATTTTCCGTCCGCTGATTTCGAAATACAACGTGGTGACTTTCATGAAATGGATGTTCCTGTTTTCCATGCTGATGGCCCTGCCGTTCAACGCGCGGCATCTCGTCAGCGTGCCGTTTGGGCAGATGGAAGCCAAGGTGCTTTGGCAGGTGGCCTTCGTGGTGGTTTTTGCCACTTTCGTCGCCTATTTCCTTATCCCCGTCGGGCAAAAACGCATCCGCCCTACGTTGGTCAGCATGTACAACTATGTGCAGCCCACCATCGCCACCATCATCAGCATCGCCATCGGTTTGGACAAGATGACTTGGCTGAAAGTCGTGGCCATGGTTTTGGTCTTTGGTGGCGTTTACATCGTCAACCAGAGCCGTGCGGCGGTGCCAAAAGTGCATGAAAAGAAATGAAAAAAGTGCATTGTTGGGCACCAATCCGAACGACATGTTTCATTCGTCGTTTTTAACACCGCTGTATTAACGAAACAAAATATTTTAGCCCTGCGGAAAAAGAATTTTTTCCTTCTCCATTGCGCATTGGAAATTATTCTGTATTTTTGCCGCCCGAATTGGCTCGCCAGTTCAATACATAATGAAGCGTTATGCTTTATCTCTTGCACCAGAAAACCTGAGAAATTTTCGTTACGGCAAGAGGGCAAAATGCTCCACACGTCGTGTGTGGACATTAGTGTGGTGTACACACCCTTTTAGTATATTAACAAGGTACACCCCCCATTTTCCGTAACGGGTATTCTCAGGACCTTCTGGTAAAAATGATGATAATGTCCACGCTTTTTGTGTGTTGGCCAAGGCAAGCCGTTATTGTTGAACTTTTAAAAGACCTGAGAACGCATGATGGCCAACGGAAAAAAAGACCTATACAGAGACTTCGGCGATTTTCATGCAGGGCGTTTCCTGTGTGATGTGTTGCAGGAGGAAGGGCACGACAAGGCTTGGCTTGCCGACCGCCTAAACATTCCTCTCGATATTTTCAAGTGCATCTTGGAGCAGCCCAACATGGAAGCCGAGCTTTTCGTGCGCATGGGTATGTCCATGGAGCCGCTGTTCTTCCAGCGCGTGGACGAGATGGTGTTTGGGAAAGCATAAAATTTGAGAACCAGCAGACAATAATACAATGATGCAATTATTCCTATTAGATATGAGAAATAACAAAATACGCTATTCCATTTTAATTCTATTGTGCTTCCTGCATTATATAGTAGTGGCTCAGACTTTATGGGATGGGACTCAAGCAGGTTTCGTATGCAATAATGGAACTGCTAACATTAAATTGTCAGCAGACACACGATTAACAGATATAATTAAAATCACAGGCGGTACTGTAAACCTTGATCTTAACGGATTTGTATTGGACAGAGGACAAGAAGGGCGCGTTATAGAAATCAGCGGTGGTGTATTGAACATCACAGATTCTCAACCGACGGTTTCTCACATGGGAGTAATAGCAAAAATGACCACAGGTGGCACCTACGAGTATCCTTATTGGAAGCGTGATGATAACGGCGACATTGAGATCAAAGGAGGCATAATAACAGGAGGGAAAACTTTTAGAACTTCGGATGATGGAGCATGCATCAGTGTCACGGGAACCGGTTCAGTAGTGATGAATGGGGGCAATTTGGCTGGTAATGTTTCCTATTTTAACGGTGGCGCTGTGTATATGTATGGAAACACTTCGTTTACCATGAATGGCGGTAGCATCTGCTATAATGCAGGAGTTTCGGGAGGCGGTGTGATTGTTCTTCAGAATTCGACTTTTACGATGAATGGCGGCGAAGTGAGTTACAATCATGCCTGTGATTGGGGATCTCACAATGGCGGTAATGGTGGCGGCATCTTTAGTGGCGGTTCAAACGAAAGATTGGCAATTACAACCATCAACTCGGGATCTTTTATTGGCAACTATGCAGCCAAAAGTGGCGGTGCATTGCTTTTGTCTTGTCCTTTTTATGATGGTACTAATTTGGGAACTAATCCAACGGATGCTCAGATCCGTTTGAAAATGGGTTCCACAGGACCTGTACTGATCAAAGAAAACCAAGCAAAATGGGGAGGCGGCATTAACCTTGATGGTTGCACTTCCCTTTGCCTGTTGAATGGCAATGTCACCATCGAAGGGAATGTAGCTGAACAGGATGGCGGTGGCATTAGATGCGGAGCATATCAATATAGCGAATTGCCAGTGGGCATGAGTGAGTTTTCTTATAAAATCATTAGACTAAGGATTTATGGAGGTAAAATTATCAACAACAAGGCAGGAGAAGGCTATAATGGTGGAGGAATTTTCGACAACTCTGAATATAATGGTTTGCCGAATAGGTTTAGCACCTATATTGATATAGGATCTACCAATGCATTAGTGGTGAAAGGCAACACTGCTGGAGACGAGCCAAACGACATCTACTTAACTAATGGCAGGTCCCTCACAGCACTTGCTAGTGACATTAATCCACAGGATGTTGGAGTTTATACGGGAAATACAAACGATGAACCTGCTTTTCTGTATAGCGGAAACGGAGCTACTATTTTAAATCCAATCTACTCCGCTTTGGCCTCAGGCACCAAAAATATCTTTCATAACGATCCAGTATATCAATTGAAGCCCTATTCCAGTGGTAGTGGATTGTTTTTCACCAAGTTGGTTAGTCCTTGGTCGATGGAACAACAAGCGACAACCACCAGTGATTTGCATCTCAACAATGGGTATTATGAGATTTCATCGGTGAAAGAACTTACGGCTTTCCTATGGCATGTGAACGGCATCACCACGCATGGAGCCTTCGGCGGAGGCGACTTGGACGCCAATGGCAAACTGATGGCCGACATCAACATGAGCGGGCATTATTGGTTACCTATTGAGGAGGGTTATTCAGGCATCTTCGACGGCAATGGCTACACCATCAGCAATCTGACAATGGAACGTACTAACCCCAGCACAGAACGCGGCATGTTTGGGCGATTGGACGCAGGCGCCGAAGTGAAGAACCTGCAACTGCACGGCTGTAGTTTTATCTCAGGAGGTGCTATGTATGTTGGCTGTATTGCTTCACGAATGAATGGAGGAACCGTTCACGACTGCGTGGTAGATGGTACCTTGACCTCTTCAAGTTCTCCTGTGGTTTTTGGCGGTTTGGTAGGAAAACTCACTGGAGGCACTATCCATTCCAGTTTTGCGTCGCCAACGATGACGGGCTACCAGATGGGTGGCCTTGTCGGTGAGACAGGCAGCGGAACGAGCTTGAAGAACAGCTTCGCCAACGCGAAGTTCACGAGCAGCGGTGAGGGCTACGTGGGCGGTCTTGTTGGCGTGAACAGCGGAACAGTGGAGAACTGCTATGTGCGCGAGCAAAGCGGCAGCAGCCACGGCAGCAGCTTCGGCTGGTGCGTGGGCGACAACAGCGGCACCATCGCCTACTGCTACATCCCCGTAGGCGAGACAGCCTACAAGGCTCACGGCACGGACCAAGCCAACAACTGCACGACCTACGGGACGACACAGACACCTTATTTATACAAGCACGCCGACAACCAGATGGCGGCCAACGCCAACAATAGCCATATCGAAAATGGCATTATGGGCAATGACCGCGAGTTGAAAGGCCTCTTGGCCACCCTCAACAACTGGGTGGATGCCAATAGCGGTTTCACTCCATGGATGCGCACCTGCGCGAGCCCCATCAACGGCGACTACCCGCTTCTCAAACAACCCAACGCCTGCTGTGTGGGTTCGCCCGACAACATCAATTTGGAATACAGCAACGACTTTAATGACAAATTCGGGAAGTACATCACGGCCAACAGCGGCACAATCTACCTCTACAAGACACCCGCCGTCATCACTTCTGGCACGCAAGAGAACG
>CAMKAR010000023.1 GCA_946410535.1 uncultured Bacteroidales bacterium | reverse complement strand
ATCAACAGCAAATATATGAACGAGGAGCAGAGAATCCTCAAACAACAGGCGAAACTGACCGAAAACGGGCTGAACCAGTCGAACAAGGCGGCATACGACAAACTTCATGAGCAACTCGAAGCCAACCGCAAGGCGTGGAACCAAGCCATTGACGACGCGACCCGATTCAAGGAGAAGATGGAGGACGTTGTTTCGGGCGACACCACGACGACCACCAGCGGCGGCGGAACTGGTGGTGGACCTACGGAAAAGGAACTGGCGAAAATGAAGCAAGCCTACAATCAAAAGAAAGCGATACTTGACGCGGCACTCAATTACGAGGAAAAGCAATTGAAGTTAAGCCTGCTTCAAAAAGAAATCTCCGAAGAGGAATACAACACCGCCATCAAGGAGAAAAAGGCGCAATACTACGAAGATGTGTTGGCCTTGGCTCGGAAATACGGTCAGGATGAATCGTCGATTTTGGCCCCGCAGCTCGACGACCAGATAAAAGACCTCGAAGATGCCGCGAAGAAAGCGGCTGAGGCGGCAAGGAAAGCGGCAAAGGAGGCTGAGGATGCGGCAAAGAAGGAAATGGAGGAATGGGAAAAGAAGATGAAGGAATTGGAGGAGTTGGAGAAAAAGGCTCAAGACGTGAGGGACAGCCTACGCCCGAAAGAGAGAATCAACCGCGAATACGAAAACGAACTTCAGAACCTTGAAGACTTGCACACGGCAAAACTTATTTCGGAGCAAGATTACCTTGATGCCGTGGACAAACTTCACAAAGACCACAACAAGGCATTGCTTGATGAAGATTTGGCCAACGCGGCCAAGTATGCCGAGCAGGTGAGCCAAATCACGGAGCAGGCCTCCAACTTTGTAACCGCCTTGAAAGAAGCCGAATCGGCCCAATTGGAAGCCGAGTACCAAAAGCAACTGACAGCCGCAGGCGACAACGCCGAACGCCGCGAGCAGATCGATGCCGAGTACGAGCAGAAGAAGCTCGACCTGCAAAAGAAGTATGCCGACGTCGACATGGCCATCAACATTGCCAAGACCGTGGCCAACGGTGCGGCAGCCGTGGTGAAGGCTTTGGCCGACCCGGGCGGTGTGGCGGGCTACATCCTTGCAGGACTCGTGGGCGTCACCACGGCGGCTGAAATCGCCACCATCATCGCCCAACGCAACGCCATCAAGGCCACTTCGGTAGGCGGAGGCGGCTCGTCGTCAATACCCAAGACAGGCGAACGCAAGATGACCGGCTACAGCGAAGGCGGCTTCACGCCCAAGGCCGCGTCGGACTCGACGGCGGTGGGCGTAGTCCACGCCAACGAATACGTGGCGCCGGCATGGATGGTGCGCCAGAACCCCGTCACCTTCGCCAACCTTGAGCGTTACCGCAAGGCCGGAAGCCACGGACGGAGCGGCTCCATCAGCCGTGGCTTCGCCGATGGCGGCTTCACGGGTGACATGCCTAAAGGAATGTCAGGTGGATTTACCACCGCCGACATCGAGGCCGCTGTGGAGGCTGCCATCATCAAGAGCATGGCCACGGGTGCCATCAGAGCCTACCTTGTGCGCAAAGACCTCATTGAACTCGACAACCAAACCAACCGATTCAAAGACATTACTTCACGATGAACATCACTACTGAAAACGGACAACTCGACCTGCCACGCAATTTCGCGTTGACGATGGAACGCACCAACCCCTTGCTCAGTGACCAAGGAGATGCCAGCATTCCCGCAACGCTGCCATCATCAACCAAGAATCTCAATGCCCTTGGCCATCGTGAACGCATCGACCGAGCCGAGAAATACATCAACAAGGTGGATGCAATTCTCGAAGTCGGCCCGGTTTGCAAACGGGGTCAGTTGGTGGTTGACACCATGCACCGCACCGATGGCATCGATGCCTCGTTTGCCATCGACAACAGCGACCTCTATTCCAAATCTAAAAAGAAAACCTTGAAGGAAATCTTCGCGGATGAAAGCGTCACCTTCGAGAGGGCAGATAAAGTCGCTGACCACTTGCAGGGTATCTACGAAGGTCAAGTGACGGATGATTATGTCATATTCCCAGTCGCCGTTGCACCTTACGAAGTGGATGCAGGGCACGGAAACAAGACCAAAATCTATCAGTACAACAACGAAGTGGATGCCGGTCAAGCACTCGTTTGGAAAGAGCGATATGTCCACGAAGGCGATGTGGACCAAATGTCGGTGCACGACTGTTATGGCCTCGCACCCTTCCTGAAGTTGTCGCGCCTGGTCGAATTGCTGTTTGAGTTGCTTGGCTATGAGGTGACATCCAACTGCCTTGCCGAATGGCCATTCCAACGCATGGTGATTGTCCACAACTGCACCGACTGCTTTTGCAACCCGACATTCACCCTTTATTATAAAGACCTCGTGCCGAGTTGCACACTGAGCGACTTCCTAACCTGGCTGAACAACAAATTCCATGTGCAGCCGGTTGTGGACTCGGAAACCCGCCATGTGAAGATCGTGGCCATGGAAAAGATGTTGACCTTGGATGCCGACCTCGACATCACACAGCTCGTTGAAGGAGATTTCAAGGTGCAACTCAATCCGACCAAACGCATTGTCATATCGCCGACCAACAAAATCGAAGGCACCGATCCAGCCGCCGCCACCTTCGACAAGCTGATTGAGAAATATGGCAACTTCGACTATGTTAACGAGTTGGAGTTCCAACAATACCCAACGGCAAACCCACCGACAAACGCGCCGTTGATACTTCGCCGTGCTACAGGTCAGTTTTACGCCGTTGAATACGACACCACCAATGCCCGGTATGCAACAAAGCTGCTGGGCACAAACCACTTCACCTACGACCGCAACAACAGCGACGACACCGAAGAGTTCAGCCAAGGCGACAGCATCCCGTTGATGCTCGTGGAAGGGAAACTGCAGACGACGCCTTTCATCGGCGACCGTCTCCACGCCCACACATCCTACAATGGCTCGACTGCTGACGATAATCAAGACATCATTGTCGTTCAAGCCGTGACCGACAGCCATTTTGTCTATCAAACGACGGGCACGACGCAGCCGGTTATCCCATACGCACAACCCCAAGATGGTAAGTATTTCTTTGAGTTGGGCATTGGCGTGTGCCCTTACGACCTCTACGAGCCGTGCTGGCAACGCTACAACAATCTGCTGCTTAACCATCCAACCCACATGAGCGGTCGCGTCGACTACAGCATTGGTCAGATACTGGCCATGGACATGACCAGGCTGAAACACTGCCTCGGACAAAAACTGTTGCCCGTCACCGCTTCGGCCACGATAGGACCGAAGCCGGTTCTGACAGAGGCAGAGTTTTTGTTGGTGAAATCCTTCATCGACGGCATCGAAGACACGGCCATTGTGCCGACCTCGCAAACGAATCTCGTTTGGGAGATTACGGACGACATCATGACCGTTTTGCAAACCCTTTGGACTTCGATGGGTGGTGGACTGAATTTCGGCGACATTGACATTCCCGACATGACCTTTGGTGTGGCATCACACTGGATTGAATATGGCAGCTATTCTGTACAATACCTTGGAGACAACCTGCAACCAGGAATCCCCGAGCAGATTGGAGAGGTGAAGCATCTTACCCGTCAGGCGAACATCACCATTTACTTCAGAGAAATCATCGAGTGGCAACCGGAATACACGCCGCAGATGCAGGTGTTTGAGGGTAGCAACCAGTTCACCAATGTCACCGTCACCTTCACTTTCACCGCCGTTCAGCATTGATATTTGTCACTCCATTCTTTAACCGCTGAATTATTTTTGCCGACATGAATATCAACCAATTCAGTCAGAAGCCAGTGGCGGGTCGAACCTACGCCAAAAACGAGGTGCCTGCCTTCGTCATCACAACGCCATCGACGCTGCTTGCCGTGCTGACCGTGGGCAGCGAAACCGTGTATCAAGGAAGCTATTCGCCCGATTTCAGCGGGCAAATCTCCATTGATTTCAGCGGCTTGTATGACAATTACCTTGAAACGCTGATACCTTCGTCGCTTGGCGACCTAATCACTCACACCGACTATCGCCGTCAATTCACGGCCACATTCTATGTCCTGGTTGGCGAAGATGTGTCGGGCGACCCTGCAACACTGTCATGGTACGTGGCCAACGCCCGACTGAAGTCGGCGATGGCCTTCATGAATTGGAGCCAACAAAACTTTCTCACCAACCAACCTATTGAGAAAGTGACCAACTACGAGTCGCCGGAATGGTTGACTTGGCTCGAACTTTCGGGTGGGTCAACGCTGGTTGCACGCTTCTATCCCAAGACGGGAGACCACCTCGATGTTACGGTATGCACCACAAGCAACGATGGTTGCTTTAGTGCAAATGTGCGTTACAGCCGACTCATTGGCATGGCCAATGTGTTGAGCAACCGCCTTAAGGGATATTACGATCTTGTCCTTTACAATGTCAAGGACGAGGAAGTGTGCCGCCAACGCTTCATCTATGAGGAACGGTCGGGTAGGGAGAAATACTTCTGCTTCGTAAACGCCCTTGGCGGCATCGACACGCTGATCTGCGACGGCGAAAATGTGTTGCAGCCCGAAACCACGCACAACATCGGTCGTTTCGCCAACCGCTATCGCGCCCTTGACGATACCGACGACCAACGCAAATGGACGCAGAACACCGGAATGATGCCGAACAAATACCGCAACTGGGTGTATGAGCTGCTGACCGAAAAGCAGGGAGCAGAGAAATACGATCCTGCGGCGATGGACTACTATGAAATCGTTGTGGACACCTCCGAAATCGCCATGGGCGACTTAGGTCAGTTGGCCGCGGCTTCATTCGGATACATCCTCAACGAAACCGTGAATGTGATGCTCGACACCGAGAGGGCTGTTGACCGTTCGTTGCACCAAAGCGTTGCCGATGAATCCGAAGACCTTGAGGACCTCACCACCGAAAAAGTGGCGGTGTTCGAGGATGATGGCCAAGGCAACTACACCACCGAAGAGATTGAGGTGCCAGCGCCCAAAGTCTATGTGACCGACCCGCGTACCTTTGAAACAGCAAGCGAGTTGCCTATTTATTATTTCCTCAACGGAAGCCAGTCGGCATCGGGCAGCTTCACACCTGGTGTCGACGACAACCCGTATATCATCAACAAGAAAGATGATGCCACCATCCGTTTTGCAACGCAAAACGCAAATGTCGCGACACTCGTCATCAATTATTATCCAACCGCTAACATTTGAGTCATGGGAAAGATCATCAAACACAGCGTCGTCGAGAATGTGCCTTTCTGGATTTTGGCAGGATTGGCCATGGCGATAGGCATCACGGCATTCTTCATCCCGCCGATGGCGGAGATTCACCCGTCGGTGCTACGTTTCATTTCGTGGGCGTTCGCCTTCGCCGCCCTGTGGACGGTGTTTGCCAGCATGATGCGTGGCATCGACGCAAGGCTGCAACACGGCAAGACCAGCCTCACCATCGGCGACATCGAACGGCCGCAGAGGCCATCGCAAGACGACGAAGAAGAGGATGAAGAGACCACAGAAGACACACCTTAAATCTTTAAGATATGAACATCAACAAAACAGAAGACTACACCAAGAAAATCGTCGGAGGCAACTCCGTAAGGTTTGAGGCCCTCGGCAAAGAGGGCAGGATCCACCTCGAAGGCACAGGCCCGATTGTGGTGGAAGTGAGTGTCGATGGCGTGAACTACGTGACCGTGGAACACGAAATCGAATTCAGCGACGGCGTGGCTATTGCACCGTTTGCGTTCTATCTCGGCGACCGTGTTCGCCTGAGTGCGACGACCTTGACAAAGGTCATAGTGAATTACAATGACACTAAATATTACTGACCATGGATGGAATTAACGCTACAAACAAAAACAGCGGGATTAACGCCACGCTGGACAGATATGGTAATGGTGGTGGCGGCACTTCCGACTACACCGACCTTGAGAACAAGCCCTCTATCAACGGGGTGGAGTTGAGCGGCAACAAGACATCCAAACAGCTTGATCTTGCATCGCCAGTCAAGGTGGCAACGCAAATGCCCAAAACAGGCTTCGTGCCAAACATCATGTACGAGCTTGGCACGCTGCAAAGCGACACTACATTCCTGCTTGCAGCTGCAACTGACAATACCATCGCAAACGTGTGGACTTGGACTTTCAGCACAGGTTCTACGGTTCCGATGATTACCTGGCCGCAGCAGGTCACCATGTGGGAAGCAGGAAGTGTTCCTGTCATTAAGCCGAACACTCACTATGAGATAAGGGTGATGGGTGGGTTTGCCATCTGTTTTTCCACCGACAATTCAATTGAAGAATCTATTGAAAAGCTTAATACCTATATCGGTGCCGACAACTTACCGACATTTGACAACGCAACTTATTACAGTGCT
Source organism: uncultured Bacteroidales bacterium (assembly GCA_946410535.1). Next base: position 6,456 of record CAMKAR010000023.1, on the reverse strand, counting down.
GGAAGCTATGTCAAATACAACGGCTCAATCTGGCGTTTTACAACAGCACACCAAATCGGAAGTTGGACTGGTGAAGATGCTATAGAGACATCTGTATTAAACGAATTGCAGCAATTTGTAAGCGCAGATAAGGAGAATGTGTATATCAACGTGAGTAGCTCTGACAACAAACTGACACTGGAAGGTTTGCAGGTAAGTGTTTATTTTGAAGACACACACTCCACACAGATACTTACTTGCGATGCTAACGGTGATTGCAATATCAGTATTGACAAAGGCAAGGTGTTCACTATTTCTGTTCCTAATCAATCTGGATACTATCATCCCGCAAGCTACAAGTTACGTGCTAATGTAAATGCAAGATATGTGTTCTTTGTCTATGAGACAACAATCAGCGGCTACTGCAACATCACAGTTAATATGGCAAAAAGTGGCGGACGTGTTGACGTCTATCCGAATTGGAACGGAAAGACCGTAAACCTCATCCTGTCAGACAATGGAGGTGCAAGGTCAGCAACAATCGCCAATGGTGTGGCTGTCTTTGAGGATGTTCCAAAAGGGCATGATGCCACAATCTATGCGCCGACAATTTCAGGATGGCGCAAACCCACTGCTGCAATAGTGAACACCAACTTCAACGAAGTGTCAGTCACCATGACATACGAGTTTATCACGGCTACTGGCATTTTCATGGTGCGCGAAGATGGACAGGAATTTACTTATGAAACTTGGGACACCCAAGACACTTGCATAGCTTTACATTTTGCCACACAAGACTTGATGGAGGCTGGATGCGATTGGTATATGGAACTTGGAATGGAAAAACGCTTTAATGTAAATATCTGGCAAAATGGAAGTCTTACGTTATTACCGAATGTACCAGTATGGAGTTCAAGTCAAAAATACTATGATGGTAAGACAGCAACTGCAAACATTATATCAGATTGCGCTGCTATAAACCAATCAAGCCCACAGGCTAATGTAGCTGTGCAAAAAAGCCTTACTATAAATGGAAATACCACATATGGTTATCTTCCAACAAGAGACCAACTTGAAGTGTTTGTTCAAAATGTCGAGTATGTAAAAAGTATATACAACTTGATTGGATTGAATGACTATGCGTTACTTGGGGACGAATATTGGTTTAAAATATACACTTCCTCACAAATAGATAAAGACAGTGTATATGTCTACACACCACATAAAAATTACTCAACAAAAATGAGTTTGATTAGAAAAGATAATACTCAAATGGGTAATATGGTTATGCCTGTTTACACTTTCTAAAAAGCAATAAAATGAAAAGCACAACAATAATCAACACAGCCACTATTGATGGCTTCGCATACACGAAAAGAGGTTTCAATAACCTCTATGTAGTCCGTTGGGACAAGAAAGACAACGAGGATGGGACTTGCACTTTTAGTGAGACAACCATCCAAGAGAAACCTACATATCCGATAGTCGTTACGCTTCTAATCAGACAAAGATACACCGAATCGGATGAGTTGGCAATGGCAAGACAGCAATATGCTAACATGGAAGAGTATATGGCATACAACAGTTATGTTGAGTGGTGCAAGAAAGAAGCTGCAACGGTGATGGGAGTGGAATATACACCAACCTATGCACCAACAACTACCGAGGTGCTTAACCAACTTCGCACACTATTCCAACAGCAAATTGAATCATTGCCTGACGATGAAGCACAGAATGTGCCAAGCCTGTTTGACGCATGGCGTGTCAATGAAGATGTGTTTACGGGTGAAAGAAGATACTACGATAGCAAACTATGGAAGTGCCTCCAATCGCACACAACACAAGCCTCATGGACTCCCGATGTGTCACCTTCTCTGTGGGTGAGGGTGTATACCGAGGAATGGCCTGAATGGCACCAGCCGCAAGGTGTCCAAGACGCCTACATGACAGGTGACAAGGTGACTTTTGAAGGCACGCACTATGTGAGCCTCATTGACAACAACACTTGGAGTCCTGCTGCATATCCGCAGGGATGGGAGGCGAGGCCATGAGTTGCACAAGAAGGCGGCTGATGAGGCCGTGCTTGCCTTGTACCTCGCCGATGCCGACTGGGCGCAATACGCCTCGAAGCTCGACATCTGGTGGAACTACAACGGTCCTTACAAGACGCAGCCCGTGTTCCCGACGAATTGAGGAAGAGACGAGGAAACCAAGATGGACTGAGATAATATGCAAGAACGAAACATCATAGGAAGTTTCACTGCGGCGGTGCTGGTACCATTCGTGGAAGGGTGGCAGCAGATGGTGGTAAAATAACAATGATTGATTGAAAAATAGAATGAAAACCGACGGTTTCATAGACGCAAACAATGCTGACATGGACTGGACTGAAATCATATTATCATATTGGCACTGTTAAGCGGGACGACGGTGGCCTCCATCGTTGAGGCCATCCGCTACATCACACCGAGCCAGAGATGGCTTTAATCGAACCTTATGAAATTGAAACGAAGCTTATCCTGCTGGATGGGAGATGAGAGGGTGAGAGAATCACTTGTAGTCCTTCAACCCTTCAGGAGCCTTCAACCCCGTTTGACGGCCATAGATTTCTGTTGTACTTAAATCCTGGTGCCGTGCCTGGTCGCGCACGACAGCCGACGGCACACCAGGCGGTAACGAATCTTTTTGATCATAGTGGGTGATTTTTGTGTATGAATGATTTGGGCGTTACCCCAGCAAGGGGTCGGGCTTCCCGTCTCAAACATATTCGACTAGCAAGCAGCATCGTCTCATAATCGACTGCAATCCCTATCGCCTCGTTGGTTCAGAACTGAGGGGCACGCTCGCTGATGGTGCGCACCAGGTTAGGGTCGACATGGTTGGCATAGCGTGTGGTCATCGAAAGGTCGTGATGGTCCGCGTGTTGCATGACCGTCAACGGGTCGATGCCACATTTCAACATTTCGTTAATTCCGGTGTCGCGTAAGGAGTATAGTTCCATTTCGTCGGGGAGATGCAGCGCTTTTCGCATTTCTATCCAATCCTTCGAGAAACGAGAGTGGGGGATGGGCTTCTTTCCGGCAGCGTAGTCTTTGCTGCCAATAAGATAGTCGTCGCCATTTGCACCTTTGAGCCAATCAGCCACCAAGCCCTCCAAAGTGGGATTCATGGTGGCGATACGGGTAAAGTGCGTCTTGGCGACCTCGGGACGGATAAGGATGTAATGCTCTTTCAAAAACACATCGCTAACCTTGAGGCAACGGATTTCCTTTGGCCGTATGAGCGAGGAGTAAACCAACTGGCTCACTATGAGCAAGCCTGGGTTGTTTTCCTTGCAGTAGGCAGTAATCCGTTTGCGAGTGTCGGCAGGTATCAACACCCTTCGTTTTTCGGCCTCGCGTTTTGGCTTGATGCCACCAAACGGGTTTTCCTTGCAGTAGCACTTTGCCACCGCCCAAGAAAACAGTGCCCGTGCCGCTTTGAGTTGGTTATTCCATGAACGCCCCTTGAGTTTCCGTTCAACCGAGCAATAGTCCAAATACCGAATGGCAAGCACCTTATTGAATAAGATGGCTTGGCAGTCGGGGACATTCTCGTTTACCCAAGCCCCGAAGATGGTACAAAACGACTTGTAAGAACGGAGGGTGTCGGGGCGAAGTTCATCCTGCTTTTCGGCCAGGTATGCACGAATTACGACCGAAAGCGAGGTGTAGAATCTTGCGTTTTGGTTTTCGCCAATAGGAGACCAACCGCCAGCGAGCTTCGCGTTGATGGTGTTGATGATGCCGTTGCAATGTGCTTTGAAGTCGGCAAGCCGAGGATAGTGTTTTCGCAACACATTGACATGTGTGCGAAAACGCTGCATTTTTCCAATGTTGGGATTAAATGTTTGATATTCAATGTACCATCCGTGCGAATTGCTTTTCAATTGCGCGGGCAGAAATTCGATTACAGACATTTTTTTTTCTCCTTTTCGCCTGGCGAAAAGGTCGTTCAACATCGGTAATTCGTGTGCAAATCGTGTGCACTTTATACAAGGAAATCAGCCTTAAAAGACTGATTTCCAACGCTTGTGACCCGGCTGGGGCTCGAACCCAGGACCCCAACATTAAAAGTGTTGTGCTCTACCTGCTGAGCTACCGAGTCATCCTCGCTTCCCCCTTTTAAGGGGGTAAGGGGGATTAAGCGGCTGCAAAAGTACAGCTTTTTTCTTTATCAACGCCGTTTTGCGCCAATTTTTTTTCATTCGTCAAGCAAGCCTTTGCCCTGACGAATGATAACAATTTCATTATCAGTACAATCTACAACAGTGCTCTCTTCGTTTTCGCCAGCACCGCCGTCGATGACGATGTCCACCAAGTCCTTGTAGCGGTCGTAAATCTCCTCTGGATCGGTGAGGTAGGGGTTGATTTCGTCCTCCTCGTCGGACAAAGAGGTGGTCATAATCGGGCTCCCGAACTCCCTAACGATATTGGTGATGATAGGCTGGTCGGGGATGCGGATGCCAATGGTTTTCTTCTTGCTTTGGAAGATGCGGGGAATGTTGTTGTTGGCTTCGAGGATGAAGGTGAACGGTCCGGGCAGGTTGCGTTTCATCATCTTGAAGACGTCGTTGTTGATGGGCTTGGTGAATTCACTCAACATGCTGAGGTCGTGGAAGATAAATGAGAAGTTGGCCTTCTCCTTACGGATGCCCTTGATCTGGCAGATGCGCTCAAAGGTGCGCGGGTTGTTGATGCAGCCGCCAAGACCATAAAGGGTGTCGGTGGGGAAGATGATGGTGCCGCCGTCGGCCAAGCATTCCATGATCATCTTGACGTAGCGCGGGTTTGGATTCGTGGGGTAGAGTTTGAGTATCATACTTTTACAAAAAAATCGCGCAAAAGTACAAAAATCTTGTCGAACATAGGAGAAAATCCGTATTTTTGCAGTCCATCTAAGGGACATTTTCTCTTGGATGGTTTTTTGTTTTTTGGACTAACACAAATAAAACGAGACAATTATGGGTGGCTTCTTTGGAACCGTTTCGAAACACGCTTGCGTCAAGGACTTGTTCTATGGCGTTGACTATCACTCACATCTGGGCACCAAACGCGCCGGTATGGTGACCTACGACGGTGAACTCTTTCACCGTTCGATCCACGACATCGAGAATTCGTATTTCCGCACGAAGTTCTGCGACGAGTTGGGCAAATTCACTGGCAATATTGGCATTGGTGTCATCAGCGACACGGATGCACAACCTATCGTGGTGAACTCGCATCTCGGCAAGTTTGCCATCGCTACGGTGGCCAAAATCAACAACTTGGACGAGTTGGTCAGCCATTGTCTCGACAGCCGTCAGCACTTTGCCGAACTGAGCAGCGGTGCCACCAATCCCACCGAACTGATGGCATTGCTCATCACGCAGGGCGAGGACTTCGTAGACGGCATAAAGAACATATATAATAAGGTAAAAGGCTCTTGCTCGATGATTATCCTCACCGAGGACGGCATCATCGCCGCCCGCGACTATTACGGACGCACGCCCATCGTCGTTGGCAAGGGCGAAGAGGGGTATGTGGTGGCTTCGGAAAGCCATAGCTACATCAACCTCGACTACACGACTTGCTACAATGTGGGTCCTGGCGAAATCGTCAAGGTCACGCTCGATGGTGTCCAACAGCTGTTGCCGCCAAGTCCTAAGAAGCAGATTTGCAGCTTCTTGTGGATTTATTACGGTTATCCTGTTTCCGACTACGAGGGCATCAATGTGGAAGAAGCACGCTACAACGAAGGCCGCGAGATGGGTAAGCACGACTATGTCGACATCGACTACGTGTCCGCCATTCCCGATTCTGGCATCGGCATGGCCTTGGGCTATTCCAACGTGCGCAAGGTGCCGTATCTGCGCGGCGTGGTGAAGTATACGCCCACCTGGTCGCGTAGCTTCATGCCAGTCAACCAAAGCCAGCGCGAGCATGTGGCCAAGATGAAACTGATTCCCAACCGTGCCTTGCTCGAAGGCAAGAAAGTGGCCTTCTGCGACGACTCGATCGTGCGTGGCACGCAACTGCGCGACAACGTGAAGATGCTCTACGACTTCGGCGCCAAGGAGGTGCATGTGCGCATCAGTTGCCCGCCCTTGCTCTATGGTTGCCCGTTCCTCAATTTCTCGGCTTCGAAGAACATTTTGGAGCTGATCACGCGCCGTTGCGTCGAGGAAATGGAAGGCGACGACAACAAAAACATCGAGAAATACTGCGACCCGACATCGCCCGAATACGCCAACCTTGTAGAGATGTTGCGCAAACATGTAGGAGTAGATACGCTGAAGTTCAACACCTTGGATAGTGTGGTGAATGCCATCGGTCTGCCCAAGTGCGACCTCTGCACGCATTGCTTCGATGGATCGAGCTGCGGCGACTGAGAATTTTTTTCTCTTTTTCGCTTGCCAATCCAAGAAAAGTCCGTACTTTTGCATCGGGTAAGTCTTAT
>CAMKAR010000022.1 GCA_946410535.1 uncultured Bacteroidales bacterium | reverse complement strand
GCTGTCGGTGGAGTTGAGGTATTTGGCTGGGCTTTGTCCGCTGAGATCGCGGCAAGTCCAGCCTTCTATCTGGTTGGTGCGGCTGCGTATGGGGATGGTGATGCGGTTGCGGAAGAAACTGTAGTCGTGGCCGTCTTTGGTGCCCACGATATTCAGTTCTTTGAGCATGTCGAGGCTGATGCCTTGCTGTTTGGCCCATTCGAGGAGCGCGTTGCCGGGAGGTGCGAAGCCTATGCCCGTCTCGCGGATGTAGTCCATGGGGTTGGTGTCCTTGCCACGGACCGCCCAGCGTTTCAGGGCGTAGTCCTTGGCGGGTTGGTTGGCTTCGAGCTGTGCGACGAACCAGGCGTTGACCTGCTGGGTGATCATAAGCAGGGCTTCGCGTTTGGTTTCGCGGGCAATCTCCTCGGCGGTCTTCTCGCGCTCGTTGATTTCGATGTTGGCGCGTTTGGCCAGACGGCGGACGGCTTCGGGGTAGTTGCAGCCTTCGCGTTCCATCACCCACTGGAACACGTCGCCGTGTTTGCCGCAGCCGAAGCAGTGGTAGGTCTGCCGTGCCTGGCTGACGGTGAACGAGCCGGTCTTCTCGGTGTGGAAGGGGCAGCAGCCCACGAGGGTTTTGCCCTGAGGCTTCAGCTTCACTTCGGCGCTTACGAGGTCAACGATGTCGACGGCTTCGGCGATTCGGTTTATGTCGATTTTGGAGATCATTGTATTTTGGATAAAAGGTTCACGTCGGAGTATTTAAGCGGGTCGTTTGTCGGGTTGGTAAGCACGTATGACTCAAACACTTCTTCTGTCATTGTGTTCATGTGGAATACCATTCCGCAGATGCCCCGCACAGAAAGATTGAACAGCAGGAACGGCACGGTCTTGATGGATAGCTCTGAACATACAACAAGGTGGTCGATTGGGCGATATTCCCACGGCATGTATTTTCGCCGTTCAAGCCACCAGTTGCGGATGAGTAATTGTCCCGTCCCTGCGGCTGGGTCGTAGGTTATTTGTTGGCCTTCTGTTTCGCCAGCATGCAGCACGTCGTGCACGATGGAGGCGATGCAAGGTGGTGTGAAGTCCTGCTTGTTTTGGTGGCGGTCGGCATGTTCCTCTTGGAAATACTCGAAAAACCAGTCTATCGAGTAGTCGCAATCGTTAAGGTCAGCCAACTGCTGATAGATATGGTCGCGCTCTTGTCGGTTTTGGCTTGTCACCACCTGAAGCATCCTGTCGGGTGCCTGGTATGAGTCGGTTATGCCGAGGATTCGGTTCACCTCAGATAAGATACTTTTCGTGTTCACGCTTGACTTCTTCATCGTTTGAGATTGCATATATGGTTGTTGTCTTAATGTCGGAGTGACCTAGCATCCTCTGAACGTCGGTTATTTTCATGCCGCGTTTCAGTGCCAAAGTTGCGGTTGTGCGGCGGAAGCGGTGAGGATGGACGTTGGGGATGTTGCACTTTTTGCCGATTGCTCTTAATATCTCACCGACTGAACATTTATCCAATCTGTGTCCAGTTCTATAGTCCATGTTTCTGTTTTTCCAGTTGCTATAATCTGCCACAAACAACGCTTCTCCATTGTCTTTGCGCTCTGACAGGTACTTTTTAAGCAGTGCGCTGCACCTCGGCGATAGATATACCATGCGGTATTTCTTTCCCTTCCCGAGCACCATCACTTCATTTTCGACTAAGTTGACGTCGTCCCTGTTCAGTGAAAGCATTTCCGAGACACGGCACCCTGTCGAGTAAAGAAACTCGATAATACATTCATTTCTCAGCGATCCGGCATTCAATCGCAGCTGCTCAAGCTCTTCCTCGGTAAAAGGCTTTTTAATCTTTTTTTGTTCACGAACCGATGGAATTCGAAGCATCGGGTTTTTGTCGATGTAGCCTTCTTGGGTTATCCACTTGAAGAATGAGCATAGTATCCTTCGGATGAAGTTCTGGTAAGCAGTGCTTTTTTTCTCGACTCTCATACTTGCCATAAGCAGACGTATGTCATCGGTGTTTATGTCTTTGATATGCTTGCCAAACTTGTTGAAGATCATGCCAAGCATTCTTCTATATGTTTGAAGCGAGCTGTCTGTCAATCCTTCCGTGGCCTTGGCGACAAAGAAGCGCTTCAGCATTTCGGCGTCGCCGTTGTCGTAGACCACAATCTCATGCGGCTTCAGCTGCAGGTCGTATTGTCCTAACTGCTGTGTCACCACGTCCATAACCTTTTGGACCAGGTCGGTTGGTATGGTCTCAAATAGTGCCACGCGCAGGTTGTTGTAGAATGTTTCTTTCATTGTAGTTTAAGTTTTGATTTCCATATTTTATAGTCGGATTCAAAATAGAAGCGGATGCCCATATATTTGTGGTCGGTGTTTGTTTTTCCAGTATCGCGTCCGTGATTGTCTCTCACCAGTCGCCCACTGGCGTTCTCACGGCAGCAGCGGCCGATGTTCTCGCGGTTGCAGGATTTGCACGTGTGTTTTTTCAGCCATTCGGCGGCCAGATAGCCGTCTTTTAGCACACGAAACTTGCCGTCGTCGGTGATGGCCACTATGGGTTTGCGGTTGCGGCCACCGTATTTCTTGCCGTTTTCGGAGCGGTGCTCGTTGAGGTTCTTCCAGCCTTTGGCTATCTCTCTCTGGCTTTCTTCGCTGAGGTAGTCGGCCCAGCGTTTGCCTTTGTTGGCGGGCACGTTTCCCGGCAGGAATCGTCCTGTGACCTTGTTTCTTGTGGGTCGGGTCGGTTGCAGTGATAGTTCGGTGCTCATGGTTGGGTTGTTCAGTTGGGAGTTGTTCAGTTGTTCAGTTTTTCTTGCTATCGTGCTGACGTGCTATCGTTCTTTCGTAGTCCTTACGGGTTTCTTCGAGCATTTCGTCGAGGTCTCTTAATTCTTTGCCTTTCTCCGACCATGAATTGTATAACTTTCGGGTCGCTTCTTCAATCTTTTCAAGCGGCTAATGCTGCCAGCAGTATTCGCAGACGGCGGAGAAACCCATATAAGGTAGTGTTCTGTAGTTGACTCTATGATGTTCAATCACCTTCCATGGGAGGCCGCAACAACGGCAAGTGCTGTAACCAGGGTGCAATGCCCTGAATATGGCTGCCACGATGGGCTTTCTCTTCAATCGTTCTATAATCAAGTTATTCATTGTGTTGTGTTTTTGTGTGTTGTTCAGTTAATGCTTTTTGCTTTGGTAAATGTGGCATCGCGGCACGGGATTCAATGATATGCGGCCAAGGGCTGCACCTCTTTGGGCGGGATGCTGAGGCTGCGGGTTGAGGGACAGTCGCCGCGATGCCACATTGGGTTTTCGGGGGGTTGCCGGAGGCGCAAAAAGCATTATGGTTGGTTCCCTCCCCAGAACTGGTTGGCCTGGTTGGTGTCGATGGGCGGTTGGTTGTCGTTGTTGCTGGGCTTGAGGTTGGCGATGAAGTAGTTGAGGTTGGGGTTGCGGTCGTCCTTGCGGCAGTAGGCGGTGATGGAGTGTGTGTTGCCGTGTTCGTCGGTGCGCTGCATGTCGTTGACGTTGATGGGCAGCAGCATGTGTTCGCCGTCTCTGAAGTTGGCCCTGCGGATGAGTTCAGGCTGTTGCTGGACGAGGGCTGCGATTTTGGTGAGGTCGAGTTGACCGTAGAATTGGTTTGTCATGGGGTTAAGATTTAAAGATTTAAGATTTAAAGATTTAAAGATTTTTTCGTGCTATCGTGCTATCGTGCTATCGTGCTGACGGGATTTCGACGGGGGAAGGTTCTTCTTCGGTGTGGATTTTCACTTCAGGCAGCTTGCCTTGGGCTTCGGCATCTACGAGGCCTTGCTTGATGAATTGCATGAAGCCTTCGCCACGTTGGACGATGGCTTCGTTGTCTGTTAGGTTGGAATAGGGCTTTGGGGCGGGCTGTTCGTCGTCAGGGACGAAGCCGCCAGGCTCGAAGGTGGGCTCTGTGTTGCTGGTCACTTTTGTCGTGAAGTAGTCGATTACCGTGATGAATTCCTCGGCGGTGATTTCTACTTGGCATTCTGGATAAGTGATTTTCATATCAGTTGTCAGTTTTTAGTTGTTCAGTTGTTCAGTTAGAAGGGCTGGTCGTTGGGAAGTTCGGGCAATGGCATCCAGTGGGTGACGTTTCCCATGCTTGTACTCATGACCATTTTCTCGTGATATCTGACTATGCAGATTCGGCCTTTCTCAGTTAGCTGCAGCACGGCCTGGTCTTCCTCCGGCTTAGCTTCCTTGATGTCAATCCACTGGTTGCGGATGGCGTATGCGATGCCTAAGAAGAATACTTGCCTAACGCCTTTCCCCCAGGCGCGTGACACTGGATAGAAGCCGTTGCGTGAGATGGCCTTAATTTTGTCTTCGGCGATATCCTTCGTGGCTTTCTCAATAAGCCTGTGTTCTTGATATTGGTCGTTGTTATTCATGTTGGGTTTGGTTTGGAGTTTGAGGTATGAAGTAGGAATGTGGGCCTCGTTGTTTGTAGTTCTCGGCCGAGAATTGCATTTGCATGAGCATGATGGCTTGGGCTTTGAGTTTGAGGCAGGCGCGGTTGACGTATTTGGTCATTGGGTAGCCGTCCTTGGGGCCAAATCCAACAGTCTGTTTGAAGGCGACTCCGTTTTCTGTTTCAACGCGTTCCATTGGGAGTTTGAAGAAACCCACATGTTTGAGGGCTTTCTTCAGTTTGCGGGGCAGCTTCTGTTTGCCGCTGAAGGCTCTGATGAGTTTTCGCCTTTGGTTGGCCTTCATCTTAGTCTTCAGCGTGAAGGTGCCGGAGAGGGTGAGCGACTTAGGCGGTTCCGGCTCGGTCTCGGTTTCGATGTCATCTATTGGCCACGGTTTAGGGGCGATTTCAGTCAATGGTGTGGCTGCAATCATCTGTCCTGTCTCTTTGCTGATCAGGAAGGCTTGGATTTTGCCAGGCTCGTAGTCGATTGGGAATTTTGTTGGCATGGGGTTATTCTCCTTTCTTTATTGTTTTGGAAATTTCATGAAGGCCACCCAAAAGGTTTTGCCGCGCTTGTGGCCAAATAGCGGCTTTTCGTTTGTCAAGGCAAGGACGGTATGAAGCTTCAATTGGATTTCAGCCCATTTGAAGATGAGAACACCGTAGGGTTCGAGGACACGGAAGCATTCCTTGAAACCCATGGCCAACTCCGTTTGCCAGTCCTTATCCAATTTGCCATACCTCTTGTAAAAGTTGGCTGCTTTGCCAGCCCATACCAAGTGCGGTGGGTCGAAGACCACCATCTTGAAGCTGTTGTCAGGATATGGCATATTGGTGAAGTCACCGATGGTGTTCGGGTGAACCATCACCAGCTGCCCGTCCGACAAGTAGACATCCTCGTCGCGGATGTCCATGAACTCCACGAAGGGGTTGTCTTTGTCGAACCAGAACATCCGGCTGCCACAACAAGCGTCTAATATGGGTTTGCCGTCAGAAATCATGCTCTAATACATTTTGCAAGTGTTTCGACCAACGCCTTGGCCATGTTGACCTCCACGGCGTTGCCGATGAATTTCTTTTGTTCACTCTGGGTTCCGATGAGGATGTAATCCGTCGGGAAGCCCATGATGCGTTTCAGCTCGTCCACCTTCAGCATACGCATACGAATGTCGACGATGTTATACAAGGCCATGAACTCCTTTATCTTGACGGTCATCGGCGAGTCATCCTCGAAGATGGCAATGCCGACACCCTCTTTGGTGGTGACGAGATAGGGCGGCATCTTATCCATCCTGGCGATCAAGGTGAAGCAAGGTTGGTCGATGCTGCCTCCGGCACTGTCAAACTGGGGGTTCATGAGGTACTGCTTGACCGACACCAATTTCTGCTTGGGTGTTGGCATCACGGTGGGATTGGGTTGGTCAAGACTGGAGAGTTGGCCGCCTGCGCCATACTCGTTTTGGTAAAATTGCGTAGTGACCAAGGCAACGCGGTCCTGAGCGGGGATGGTCGGCGCCGGCCTGTTAATCGGAGTGCAATTGTCGCCGTTGCTGTAATAGGCCGTGATGAACGACTGGTGGCACTTGCAAGTGAGCGTTCCGGCAGGCTGGTCTACGCTGGTGTTCTTGCTGGCGGGGTCGCCGCTGAAGTGCTTGCTGAGGAACTGTACCTTGGAGAATCCGAGGCGGTTCTGGACGGCCACCGTAGGGCATGGCTCGTCAGTACCAGGCGCGACATAATCGCCCCTTTGGTTCATCGAGTTGTATTTCACAATGAAGTTGTCTTTGCCATGTGCCACGAACTTGACCAGTCCGGCATAGATGCGTTTGAGTGTCTTTTCGCACAAGGGTTTCTTTCGGGTGAAGATGCTCGTGCCTTCGTCGTCGAGGTCGAGCACTTCGAGGACGGGCTTCCACTTGTGGTACACCGTATCACCGAACATTTCCAGACCCTCGTTGCCGTTTTTGGCATAGGTGGCCACGGGGAACACGATCGGCAGGCCCTTACGTCCGAAGATGGCAAAGAAGCGCTTGCGGCTGGTGTAGGCACCATAGTCGGCAGCGTTCAGGATGCGGTAGCCGAAGTTGTAGCCGTAGGAGCGCACATGGTTGACCCACGCCATGAAGCTGCGGCCTTTGTCGCGGCTGATGGGGTGGCCGTGTTCGTCGACATCGCCCCAACTCATAAACTCTTCCACGTTTTCGATTTGTATGTAATCGGGGCTGAGGGCTTCGATGTAACGGAAGAGGTGTTCGGCGAGGGTGCGGCTGTCGGCATCCCTTGGCAAACCACCTTTGGCCTTGGAAAAGTTGGTGCATTCGAGCGAGGCCCAAAGCACCACCTTCGCACCCGGATAGAGCTTCCGGCACTTGGCCAGGTGAGCGGCCAACGGCGCAATGTCGAGGGTGCGGATGTCCTCGGTGAAGTGCAGCGCGTCTGGGTGGTTGGCGGCATGGCTTCGGATGGCGTTGGCGTCGTGGTTGACGCAGGCAATCACCTTGGCGCATTTCTTGCCGCCGATGCGGGCAGCTTCAACGCCCGTGGTGGTGCCACCCGCGCCACAGAAGAGGTCGATGTAGAGGAGTTTGATCATGATTCAATACTTTCTTTAAATTCATAGCCGCATATTGGACAGCTTGCCAATGCTTCCGTTGATGTTTTCGTCCTTTTTTCATCAGCCAAAACACTGCCAAGTATCTGTGTGGCTTTATATATTGTTGTTTTGGTGAAAGTGATATTGAGGGTATTGCTCCCGCATTTTGGGCAGGTTAATTCGCTTTTCATTTCTCACCTCCTTTCTGCGGATCGATGAACGGCATCCAGTGTGTCACCTTGATACTGCTGAATGACCAGCCGCCTTTACCGATTTTCTTATTTTTCCAATAAATATCTTTAGACAGTTCGCCATTTTCCAAAAGCACTATGACCTGTTTTGACGCCAAATCGAAATCCCAGTCTTCCACCATAGGCGGCAGCTGCTGTTCTACTGGAATCCACGGATTGTTGAGGATGTATTCCAAGCTTTCGAAGCGGTTCCTCACCTCTAGGAGTGTGTCGGCGACTTCTTCCGGATCCATGAAGTAGTATCTGCCGTTTTCTTTCTTTGCGGTCAATTCGGCCAGTTTGTCCATCAACTCCAGATTGGAGATGGTAGAGAATTTGGTAGGTGTCATTTCTCACCTCCTTTCAGCAGCTCATTCGCTTCCTTTTTCGTAACCTCTACCACTTCTTGGAACTTCTTTTCTAGATCGAATTTGTCATCAACAAAGAGCACAATGGTTTCATCGTCGCAGATTTCGATGTATGGGAAAGTAAACCGACCAGACATCTGCATCTCCAGTATTTCAAACACACAAATGACGGATGAATGAGGCAAGTTATCCAGTGCCTCTGCAATAGCCTTTCCGTTCTTTGTGCGACGGTCAGGAACATAGATATCATCGTACTCTTTATGCTTTTTCCATGTTTTGGGCGTGAGATTTTCGGGGTGCTTGAATGCGAATCCGCTGTATATGGTTACACGAAAAAAATTCTGTTGCCCGAGCCATCCGGAAAAATGGTCCCAATCATCGCCTACAAGTTTTTTTACTGCTGCATCGTTCTCCTTTTCGATTTTCAGTTCATTCGACCTTAATTCGTGGAGTTTTTTGTACAACTCGCTTTCCTGATCGGTAATCTTATAGAACATCTTTACCTCCTTTCCGTTCCATCAGCACCGACAAATCTTTGTGGATGTTGCCCATGATTTTGAATCCATTGCCCGATTTGCTGATTTTGTAATCAGAAAAGCAATTGTCTGTTTCAAAGTCAGGTTCCTTGTTTTTATCCAAATATCCACGTCCGGGAGTGTAGAGTAGTTTTCTCCATCCTTTGTCCGTGGAAAGATAGACGCCTGCATCGCTGTCGTACCATGAGAAGAAAATCCTGTCGGTCGGGTCGCCCCAAACGAAGGCAATGTCGCCCTCGTAATACTCGACTTTTGCATCATTCCTCTCTATCTTTCCAAGGTAGTGTGTCACTCCTGTGATTTTGACATCGTCGCGTTTCAATAAATCACTAAATGTGATGATTCCAAATGGAGAATTGAGTTCAACATCCAATTCCTGTATGGCACCATCTTCGCCTATCCGATAGAAATAACGCCTTTTGTCTTTTTCATAAAGATAGCCTTCTTCTAACTTTGGAAGCATGGCGTTGTTAATTTCTACATTCTCATAGGCGGTTTGTGCAATATGCAAGGCGGTTGCAAGTTCGTCTTTTATTTCTTCGTCATGACAGGCGATGCGATACATGATATTCGGCACTTCACAGAACAAGCCGAACATCCGTTCTATCGATTTCTCGTCCGTAATGTTGAACTCGCATTTTGCAGCCAGTTCAAAGCGCTCTTTCGTGATATAGCTCTTTATCTTTCCAATGCTCATAAAAAGCTGTGAGGCATTCTTTAATTCTTGGTAGGTAATCATTTCTCACCTCCTTTTCAAACAAAGAAATCCACACCATAAGCTTCAGCATGGCTGTCGCCTTCGGCCATGGCCATAACGCAAATGCTGGAACAAATCGGGAAAAGGTTGTCCGGCTCCACAAAGGTATACTTGCGTCCATCCCCACCGATGGCATTGCCCCGCTGCAAGGCATCCTTGATCTTGGCCTCGAATATACTGCTCAGCTCAACCTTGATGCCGTTCTCCCACATATACTGAAGTGGAATGTGTTTGGTTTTCTTCATCCAATTGGTTAGCTGTTCGTTTTGCTCTGTTCGGCTGACACGTTGGCGTGTACCGGGAATCACGACTACCCTTGAGTCATGAAATTGTTCTTTGAATTGTAATTCCATATTTTTTATTGTTTGTATGATTTATTGTTCGTTGCCTCCTGGCATTTGGTGAATTGAATAATACCCTCGTAGGCCGTCGTGGCGTTCTTCGGGCGTGCATGGGGCTTGCTTGCACTCTTCCGACCGATTGAGGATGCACAACTTGCAGTTGTGCGCCCATGAGTCGTCTTTGGTCGGGTAGAACTTCGTTAAGCCCCAGGTCTCCGAGGTGAAGTGCATCTGCGTGTCGCTTTCGCCTATAAGGGCAAGTTGTTCGCGTTGTGGCATAATGTCTGTTTATTTCTTTGTCCACATGTTACGGTAATCGGCATCGATGATACAGCGGTCTCCAAAGCAATTGATGACCTCGCGGTTGCCGAGGTAGGTACCCAACATCTCCCACCGATATGCGCCATCGTTGTAGCAGTGCATTTCCACTCGTCCGTGTTCGTTGGCCAACTCATCGGCCTTCTTGCGGGCTTCGATGAAAGTGGCTTCTGTTTCAAGGAGTGTTTCGAAGCCCCTATAGAGCTTGAATTTGTGTTTGTCATTCATTGTCAATCCTTATTGTATTTGTCAATCAGGTAGCGGACGATGCCGTTGATGGTCTTTGGGTATCTCGTGACGCCATCGAAGAAAGCGTCATAAAGGTTGTAGCTGTGCTTCGGCACGAACTCTTTGTAGGCTTGCTTGTAGGTCATCACCTCGTCGTTCTTGGCGATGAAGGCACGTCCCGACTCGTACCAGCCGTATTTCACGTTGGCGTCGTTGATCCAGGCCGAGTAGTAGCTGCCCACTTTCTTGAAGTTGAGTTTCATTGTTGTTCTCTTTTGAAGTGTTCGATTGCTTTTGCTTGGAAGTCATCGTCGTTGGGACATGCTCCATATTGTTCGCAGGGGTAGTCGTTTATGGCTTCACATTCGATGCAGTGGATCATTCGGAGGTTCCTTTCAGAATTTGTGCGAGTTCCTGAATGGAGAGTGCAATTCCGTCAATCAGACCGTACATTAGTTCAGGCTCTATTCTGTCATCAGGATGAATAAATGCAATTACTTTCTTGCCTGCACCCTTCATCCATCCGGCTTCAAGATGTGCGCTCCGTCCGCAAGGCAGGCAAAGGACACAGATGTCAGCGGATTTCATTGCATCGAAATCGCGGTTGAAACCGAATTGTGCGTAGTCGTCTTTTAGAGCATCTCTGTATTCTTCCATGGTCCAGTTTTCCCAATTAGAGTCTATCTTTGTCCACTGAAAGCCTGGTTTGCCATCATTAGGGTGTTTAAAGTCGTAAACTTCATAACCCAATAGTCTCAGTTCGTTCACAAGTGGCTCTTGATGCTCATTGCGCCAGCTGCTTGCGACATATACTTTTTGTTTCATCACTCACCTCCATCCGTTTTGTTTGTCGATAATGAGCAACATCTTTGCACCACGGTCGGCACATGGGCGGTCGCCTTCCTTGACGTACTTGCGGGTGGCAATAATCTCGTCAAGCTGGCTTTCTTCAATTTCGCGCAGTTCGCTCATGGTGTACTTCTTTTCGGGTTCCTTCTTGGGTTTCATTGCGGGCCTCCTTCCTCCATTTTGTACCAACAGCCGTTGAGATCAACCGCGTATTTGTCTGACGCACCCTCAGCCCATGCGTCAATTTGGTCGAAATCGTCGCAACTGAGATTGTAGTTTCGGCGCTTACTCATAGTGCACCTCCTTTCTCAAGCACTGCCAGTTTGGAGTGCTTACTGCAGGTTGGATAGTGGCAATCCGGAATGGGCTTGCCTGTTTTGCGGCAATAGGTCGACAGATGGCCGCCTCTTCCGATGAAGAAGCCGCTATCGTCGCAGTTGTCGCATGTGAGTGTTGTTGTTGATTTGTCCATGTTGTTGTTGATTTTGAGTTAGTGAATGATTGGTTAGGGTTCCTGTGTGATTTCAAACAAAGGATCGTGATAGCCTATAAATTTGAATTGCAGATTGTTATTCAAAGGCTTGAACCTTTCCCCAGGCATTATGAATCTCTTTTTATTCTCGGTTTCTACGCATCCCTTCAACTTGGGAAAGGTCATCCAAACATTCGCGATACACCATTTCTGGAAGTAGGGCTTATTCATGATGCACCTCCTTCCTCGTCAATCTCTACCTTGAAGTTTTCTTTGAGGTAGTCATTGAGAGCATCATAGTACAGGCCTGTTGGCTTACGATATTCAAGCATCCAAGCCCTGACAGTTTGGATTGAGTTCTTGCATTTGGAAGACAATTCCAATAGAATTTTGTTCCTGACCTCCACCGACTGAAGCTCCCAAAATGCTCTTAGTCTCACTTTTTTCATCGCTTTAAGATTTTTATTTGTATTTTCGTCTGTGTTTCCGCGCTGCAAAAGTAAATAATTTATTTACGCAGTCAACAAAATTCTTACAAAAGTTATCAACAATTTTACGCAATTGACAATACAAAATCAATAATCATTTGTAAATTAGAACATTATGAACGCAAAAGAAATTCATGTTGGGCAATTGCTCAAAGAGGCTTGTAATCAAAGCAATTACACAAATGTGGAAATCGCCGAAAAAGCAGGCATCTCGAAACAGACTTTGAACGGATGGTTCAAGAAAGACGACCTGAAAGTAAAGGACTTGTTTACTATATCCAAAGTTTTAGGCCGTGATTTGGTTGCCTTGTTTACGCAGCCGACTGAAGAGGATCAGCGCACCAAGGTTGTGCTGCAAATCGAAATCGAAAAGGGAAAGAGCGACGAGGTGTTGCGCTACATCAAGGATAAAAAACTGTATGAAATATTGAAATCAAACACATAAAAAAATATGAATAAAAAAAATGTTTCATTTAACGACCTTCCTCTGTTTTTGACATACACTGAAAATGAGAAGGATTACAACTTCTATCGTATTATCTTCCAAATTGTTGACAATGAATTTATTGCCGAATATGCTTTATTCCATGACTCACTTGGTGATGATAACGATGATAACGTAGACATCTACGACTATTTGTTCATGGTGAAAGGCAACACTTATGAAAACGCGGCAGACAGGTTGGCAATTGCATTTGGCAAAGAACCCGTGAAAAGCCGTGTGTCAGAAAATGAATGGCTTTTGATTCCCACGAAACACGGCAAAGTAAAAGGCTTTGACATGGATGAACATATTAGACCTATTTCGGTTGAAGAAGATTAGATTATGTGTTATCAAACCTTTTTGGAGCTAATGCCTTATTGTGTAAAATATTACTACAATAGCTACAAGGTTGTGGTAGAGAACAGAGATTACCAACCCATCTTCGAAGGGTTTGTTCCTTCAGATTTGGATTGCAAAAGTGCATTTCGTGCTTTCTCGTGTCCTTTGCCAGATTGTTATAGAGAAAATGGCGAATATCTTCAATGCTATCTGTATGACGACGGGAAACAGCCAGTTTTCAAGAAAAACAAAATCAATTATTACGAAATACGTATGAACAAATATTTGGAAAGGAAAGAAAGGCTTGAGCAATTTCTATTGCATGTCAAAGCGACGAAGTTGTCTTTCATGCATTAGTTTTTTTGCCAACCACCCTGCACAAAATCTGCACAAAACAACTCGAAAATGAAATAAACACGAAATACTAACTGCCTGAAAACGAGAGGCCGCAAAATAATTCGGTGATTTCCAACAAGTCCTGGGTTCGAGCCCCAGCCGGGTCACGAAACTAACCGCCAATCAGTTGTAAATCAATTGGTTGGCGGTTCTAATTTTCTCGTTTTGATTTATCCGGTATAATAGACAAAAAGGGTTGGTGGGATACGATGTAAATCACTGACAATAAA
>CAMKAR010000021.1 GCA_946410535.1 uncultured Bacteroidales bacterium | reverse complement strand
GCCCCAATAGTCCTTCATGTTGTCGGTCACCTTGTTGAACATGGCCCACACGCGCAGGTCGCAGAAGCGAGCACCGCTGAAATCAACGGGATTGTAGACATCTGAGAACGAGAACTTTTCATCAGGACCGTTGTAGAGTTTCATCTCCTTGGCGAAACTAATCACATCATCAGCATAGACGCAGTCGATGTTCTTGTCCTTGAAGAGTTTGTCGATCTGCTTGAAAGTGATGCTGGTCTTGCACTTGCGCGTGGCCAGCGGGAAGGTGGTGATGCGGGCCTGGTTGGCGTGGCCGCTCACATAGCCGTCGGGGATGCGGCGTGCCACCCACACGGCGCCTTTGTTTTGCGGGCCTTTGCCAATCATTTCGAGGATCCACACCTCTTCGGTGTCGCAAATCGAGAACGACTCGCCTTCGCTGACGTAGCCGTAGTTGTAGACCAGCTCGCCCATGCACTTGATGGCTTCGCGGGCGGTCTTGGCGCGTTGCAGGGTGATGTAAATCAGGCTACCGTAGTCGATGACGCCCTGGCCTTCCCAGAGGCTTTCGAGGCCGCCGTAGGTCGTCTCGCCGATGGCTAATTGCCATTCGTTCATGTTGCCGACCACGTTGTAGGTGTGCGCCACCTGCGGGATTTGGCCGCGATACATGCCGCCGTCCCAGTCGTACACGTCGAGCATGGCGCCGGCGGGCCAGTCGGTGGCGGGATAATGGTAGAGTTCGCCATACAGCACATGGCTGTCGGCGGCGTAGCTAATCATGCAGGAGCCGTCGGTGGAGGCGCCTTTGGTAATCAGGAAATTGGTGCAGGCGTTGGCTTTCCCGAAGGAAAAAACAAGGGCCAAGGCCAGGATTGCGGTTAATGTCTTCTTCATAGTTTATCTGTTATTTGTTGCGTTTCGTTTGAGCGGACAAAGATAGTAAATTGTTGAATTGAATGATGTTGAATTGTTGAAATCTTTGATTCGGCGAAGTCAATAGTTTTCTTTTCATTGATTATGAATGTTTTATCCGACAACAAACGACAGCAAACGACTACTGTCGACTACAAACGTTTAATCAACGGCTTGATCTTGGCGGAGTTTGCAATTTTGCGGCGAGAAAACTAAAACACAGTAACTATGGAAATACCGGAATATGTTTATGGCATCCCGACAAAAAAAGCAAAAAGCAAAGAAAGGGTGGAGCTAATCAAAGATTATTATTTTAGACTATGGAAAAAACTTCAAAAAGAAGGTCGAAGTAATTCGGTTTTCAACAAATTTCTTGGAGTCGATGTTTTTATTGTTGAAAAAGAAAGCGATAAGAAAACGATTTATGCAGCCTCGAAAAACTGGCAGTCAACATACGCCGTCAAGCATTTGGAGAAAGTAATTGCCAATGCTACAAAGCTAGATGAAGGCCCGATTTATGACAAACCTAAAGGGAACACACAAAAAGCCAACGGCTATAAAAACATAGTGGTCCTACATTACAAAATCTCGAATGCCACCATTCCATATTTGAATTTCTACGCCAAGCTAACTATCGGAATCAAAGCAGATAACAAGCATGTGCAATACTGTATAAACAAAGTGGAATGCGTATAATAAAAAAACCGCACTCTACATTACCTCCTGCAATACATTCGGAATGTGTACGGTTTACAAAGTACCGAAAAAACAGTAAACCTGGCTTATTTGAATGCAGTTCTGCTCTCCGTTTGATTTTCTGCCTGCAAAATTACAGCTTTTTCGGAAACGCCGCCACAAAACCCCGTAAATTCATTCTTTTTTCCTGTTGTTCCTGTAATCCGAATAACACTTGAAGAAATCGTAGTCTAACAGGTCGCAGATTTTGAGGAGCAAGTCGGTGTAGATCCAGCGGCGGTTGAAGATCTTGTAGGCGTTTTGGCGCGAGAAGCCGAGCTGGCGGGCGAGCCAGGTGATGGTGCGCCCCTGCCTGTTGAGTTCCTCCTTGATGAGGTTGCCGATGTGCGGTTCTTCGTGCATTGCGTTTGCCTTTGGTGGAGCCTCGCTCGGTGGGCAAACAAAATGGGCGGAACCATTTTGGATGCTTATCTGAAACCGAAGGCTCGGCAAAGCCTGTACAAGCAAATAAACAACAAACGACTCACGCCCTTAGACGCGAACCATTCGCCACTTATTTCTCTTGTACTTCCAATTTGCCGATTTTCGGTTTAGAGAATAAGAGCGTAAAGCTCGGTTTAATATGTTAGTGTTCTATTTCTATTTCTTTTATAGAATTGTTTAAAGGGCAAAAATACAAATATTTCAAATCCGACCTTATCTTGCGCCCAAAATTATATTGCAAAAACGGATACGTCAAACTTTGACATATCCGTTTTTCAGGCATTTCATAGGTTATACCTACCAAGCTGGCGTAGCTTTTGAGGCACCGTCATCTTGTTTTTTGCACTTCATCTCTTTCCAACTTTCGGTCTCTGTCATCGACTTTTGGTTGGTGTTTGACCTAGTATTCGACGAGTTGTAACCTCCGCCAACATTACCTCCTATCGTGGCACCTCCCGCTTTTACGCCTCCGTTGAAATTGTATCCTGACGTGCCAGAATTGGATGAACCAATGGTTGAGGTTGTTGTTTGAGTAACCGTCACCTCCCTGCAAATACCACGATTGCCATCTTTTGTGACACATTTTTGGCCTTCAGTTTTGCAAACTTGGGCATTTGCGGCAAATGCGCCACCGATTATAAACATACAAATCAATAATACCTTTTTCATTATATCTGATTTTCCCAGTTGCTATGCTTAACGCAAGGTTATTTCGCTTCTTGCGGGAACAACACCAGAAACAGAAGCGTCACAGATTTCCGTGGTTTCAAAATCGCCCTTTGGACGAAGTTTGACACTGATTGATCCTGATGCACCTTTGAAAGTAAAATAGGTATCGATATACTCATCTGTTGTATTATGAACGCTCAGAGTGACCTTGCTAAACTCTCCCCATTTGTAGTTTGAGTCGTGTTCGGTCGTAGCAGACCATTGTAATTCCCCAATCTGAACCTTTTCAGAACTCGCAAATTTGAACTTGTAAACTGCGATGGAACCTGTTTGAGGGAAAGGCGTGTTGGAGGAAATCACGACTTCATTCTTGGTAGTGAAAGCACTGCTGACGACAAACACGGCAGCCAGATAGCATAGGATTCCGATTGATAAAAACAGTTTTTTCTTCATTCTTTGTTTTGCCAAGTTATATCCCATTTGGCGCGTCGGGATTAGTTAAGTTTCTGTATTTAAATACCCAATTTCTTCATTACCATATATGTAATATCAATAGAATCTTCACCCAAAAAGACAGCAGCTCCGGTACTAATGTCAATAACATAGGTTAAATCATTCTCACTTGAAACAGTATTTATAGCATTCTGAATTCTATTGAGAATAGGTTTCAGCAATTCGACACGTTTAGCCTCAAATTCACTTTCGGCACTCGTTTGGAACTGCTGGATACGAGTTTGCAAATCTACTATTTCTTGCTGCTTCGACCGCTTTTCTATATTTGACATAGTAGCCTCATTAGATTCATAATTTTGCATTTTCATTTGATATTCCTTAGCCATGGTTTGCAGCTGATTCTGGAGATCTCCATAAAACCTTTCTAATTCTTTCTCTGCCTTAACCTTGTCTGGCATAGCATCAAGTACAGCCGCCGTGTTGACATGAGCTACTAAAGCATCAACAAATACATTTGAGTTAGAAACTGTCGTTTTTGTAGTGGTTTCAACGTAGCTACTATTTGTTTCACCATAGTCGCTATAACTATGGGTTGTATAATTATCGCTACTCTCCCATGATTGCCGTTCTAATTCTCTTTGTTGCCGAGCTTTTTCAATCCTTTCTCGTGCAATCTTATCTTGCAATTCTATTACTGATTCTGCGATAGAATACCCCATGACTTCGTTTCTTTTTTCCAAAGCCTCTTGGCGATCCATCCCATTGCCAACATTTTGATTGTATTCGCGGTTAGCATTATTTACAGCGTTAGCACTATTTAAATATGTGTCGTAGTCGTAATTGCCCGCAGCATTCAAAAGGGTCTGAGTACCTTGAAGTACAGCACCTGTATAATTGCCATTGTATGCATCCCTTGTTGCGTTTGCCGCATTTTGATTAGCATTAATTTCATTGCTAAAAGCATTGAGTAGCGTTCGCGCATTTTCCTTGTCTTGACTTGATGGCAAAGAACCAGTATTATCAATCCATCGTTCTGCTGCCGCTTGAAACAGTCCCCCAATTATTCCTCCCCATTGCGCATAACCGACTGTCGTTGTCAGCATAATGATTGTTTGAATAGCCAATGCTTCAAATACACTTTTCTTCATCCTTTTCTCGCCCCGTTCTATCCCATCGGGCGCATCGGTTTTTAAGGGTTAGTTTATCACGGGACAAAAATAGGGAGAAACATTGTATTACACTCATTATCAATGTCAACCAGATTGAGCGATAGGTTTTGCTTTTTGGTTGTCGGTAGTGTCAACCAAAGGTTTACAATGGAGAATGCCCACGCAGAAACCGCAGAATTATGGGAAGCGCGAAGCGACGAAAAACCTGCATCCGGCAGGCTTCCCATGATTCCCATAGTTCTGCGTGAAAAATAATCATCAAATTGAAAACTAACAAGATACCCGACAGCAAACGACAACAAACGACTACTGTCGACTACAAACGTTTAATCAACGGCTTGTTCTTGACAAGGGTTGTTATTTTGCAACAGAAAATTTCGACCGTAATGAAACAATTTGAACTTGTGCCTGAAATACAGTCAGAACTCGGCCACCTGACAAAAATGGAACTCCGAAGATATGTGCTTGATTATTACAAGCATTATCTGAAAGGTAAGGAAGTAATCAACAAAGACACTGGCATCACAATACATTTCTCAATGACATCGGGAAGAAAAACCGCAATGGGAGAAGCCATGTATCAGAAAAAGGCTGAAATGATTAGAATTCTGCCTGAATTAGTGAGGTACGCCATTTATAACAACTTTGGGAAACGAAAGCATGACGAAAGTGAAGAAATCATCGGCTATTTGAATTTCAAAGGGCGTTGCAAAATAGATGGAAAGACCGAAAACCTGAGGATTGCCATACAGTTCCAACGAAGCGCGAAGTTCTATTACAATATCGAGGTGAACATGATAAAATGAAAACGGATGGAAATCTAAAGAGTCCTGTTGCCGGTGTTCTCTCATCCCGATTTCCATCCATGTGGTTTGCCGCAGAATGCAGGAGGTAAGTCGTACTGAAACGATAGGCCACCGCGCGGACTTGCGGAAAGTCATACCTGATTCCTGACTGATATCCGCAGCAAAATTACAACAAAAATCTCAAATAACCCCAAAAAATGGAAAATAATCCCTACTTTAGCGCGATGAACACAATCCAAAACATGGCGCAACAAACTTTTGTCAACCAAAAACTTGACTTCGTCGAGGAGCTGGTGCTCTACACCGACGCTCACATCTTCCTCACGGGCAAGGCCGGCACGGGAAAGACCACCTTCCTGAAGAACCTGCCGCTGAAGACCTACAAGCGCATGGTGGTGGTGGCCCCCACAGGCGTGGCCGCCATCAACGCGGGCGGACAAACCATCCACTCGTTCTTCCAACTGCCTTTCGGACCGCTGCCACCGGGCGAGATGAACGCCGGTCCACGGAGCATGGCCGCCCAACTCCACCGCATGAAGAAACAGAAACTCAACCTCATGCGCAGCCTCGACCTGCTCATCATCGACGAAATCAGCATGGTGCGCGCCGATGTGCTTGATGCCATCGATGCGGTATTGCGCCGTGTGCGACGCTCACAAAAACCGTTTGGCGGCGTTCAGCTGCTGATGATTGGCGATGTTCACCAACTTGCCCCCGTAGCCAAGCCAGAGGAATGGGAAGTGCTGTCGCCCTATTACGACACACCCTATTTCTTCGGTAGTCTCGTACTGAAAAACACGCCTTACACTTGCGTGGAACTGGAGCACATCTACCGCCAACACGACGGCGACTTCATCACCTTATTAAATAAGGTGCGCAACAACCGCATGGATGCCGAGTGCGTCAGCCTACTCAACACGCGCTTCAAACCCGCTTTTGTGCCCAAAGACGATGAAGGCTACATCACCTTGACCACCCACAACTACCAAGCCGACCAAATCAACGAGTCGAAAATAAAGGCCATCAAACAAAAACCATTGACTTTCAAGGCCGAAGTACACGGCACCTTCCCCGAAAACACCTACCCGACCAAAGAGGAACTGGAACTGAAAGTGGGCGCACAGGTGATGTTCGTCAAGAACGACCCGAACCCTGAGAAAGCGTTCTTCAACGGAAAAATTGGACGTGTCGTCGGATTTAACGACGAACAAAATTCCGTCACAGTGCAATGTGGCACGGAGCGCATCGAGGTCTCGAAATTGAAGTGGCAAAACATGGAATACGCCATCAATCCTGAAAACCAAGAGATTGAGGAAAACGAAATCGGCAGCTTCACCCAGATTCCGCTGCGTTTGGCTTGGGCCGTCACCATCCACAAGAGCCAAGGCCTCACCTTCGACAAAGTCATCGTCGATGCGGGACAAGCTTTCGCCCACGGGCAGGTCTACGTCGCCCTCAGCCGCTGCACCTCACTCGATGGCTTGGTACTGAAAACGCGCATCACTTCCAACGCCTTGGTCAACGATTTCTCCGTCAACCGTTTCGTTGACGCGCTGCCCGAAAAAGAACCCACCCAAGAGAAAGTGGACCAACTGCGCCACGACTACGAATTGGAGACCATGCTCGAACTCATCGACTTCGACGGCATCTACAAGGACTTCGGCAAGCTGATGAAGGTGATCTACGACAACGACACCCTCTTTGAGCGCTCCCTCATCCAGGACCTCTCGCAGCGGCGCAACAAAATCTACGAAGAGCTTTGTGGCGTGAGCATCAAGTTTGAGGGCCAAATCAGGAAAATGCACGAACTGGCGCCCTCGTGCGAACAAAACCAGGCCTTGCAGGAGCGATTAATAAAAGGTATCGCCTATTTTTCCGAACACCTCGCCGCCATTGCCAATGGCCTTTTCGACCTGCCTTTCAAGACAGACAACAAAGCCGTCAACGACCAGCTCAGCGAGGCATTGAAGCAACTACAAGAAAGCACAAGCCTGAAAACCAGTTGCTTGGAGGCTTGCAAAGACGGTTTCACGATGAAGGCTTACCAAAAGACCAAGTCGGTCAGTGCGATTGAAAAGGAAAAGAACGTCAAGAAAAAAGTGGAAATCAAGGATGACACGATGGATAAGAGTCCTTTGTACAAGACTTTAGTGGCCTGGCGACTCGAAAAATCACAGGAAATGGAAGCTCCGGCATATACCATTGCTGCCAACAAGACCTTGAAAGCCATCGCCCAAGCCAAGCCCGTCACCTTAGCCGAATTAAAAGAAGTGAAAGGCATGGGGGCCATCAGCGTCAAACGCTTCGGTGCCGAAATCCTCGACATCGTCTTGCATTTCATGGGTGAAAACCCCAATACTGCTGACATTGGCGAGATGCCCGAAGAGCCTAAGAAAAAGCCCAAGAAGCCCAAAGGCGAGACATACCTCATCACCAAAGAGCTGTTTGACAGGGGATTATCGGTCGAGGCCATCGCCAAGGAAAGAGGTTTTGCCGTCAGCACAATTTACGGTCATTTGGCGTATTGGGTGGAACAAGGTGCAATCGAAGCCTCGCAATTCGTTGAAAAAGAAAAGTATAACGAGATTCTGGACTACTTCGAGTCCACTTTCGACCCAGATGTGACCACGGCCAAAGACGTCCTCGGCGACGACTACCAATACGGCGAAATCAAGGCTGTGCTCGCCGAGTTGCAGCGGGAACATTTCTTCGACAACCAACCCTTGGAGGAAGAATAATGATTGCACAAATTCAAAAAAACATTACTTTTGCATTCGCATTAATACCAAATTAGCATGAAAAAAGCATTTACCCTTATCTTTGTGGCCTTAATGGCCTTTTCGCTCAATGCGCAAACCCTGAAGACCCTCACTTGGGCTGGTCACGAACGCCAATACCTTGAATATGTGCCTTCCACCTATTCGGAAGACACGCCTGCGCCTGTGCTGTTCATGCTGCATGGCTTGGGCGATGAGGCCACCAACTTCTTCAACGCGACTAATATCCGCACAATGGCCGACCAAAAAGGCTGGATCGTGGTTTGCCCACAAGCCTTGGAGTTTAACATCGAAGTTCCTGGCATCGGCAGCTATCCCTTCGGAACCGCGTGGAGTGCCGGCATCACCGTCACGGTGGAGTTCAATCTCTACGGGATGCCCTTCAACTTCGACGTGACCGTCAATCCCGATGCCGACGACAGCGGCTTCCTGATGGCCACGCTCGCCACCCTCGAAGAGGAATACAACCTCGAACAAGACAGCGTCTTCTTCGCTGGCTTCTCGCTCGGCGCTTGCATGAGCCATCGCATGGCCATCGAACACGGCGACCGCATCAATGCCATCGCTGCCGTGAGTGGCGTGGTAGGCAACGACATGGACGAAATGACCCCTGCGGCCAATGTCAACGTGCTCGAAATCTTCGGCACCAACGACGAGATGATTTCGTATGACAACGCCGAAATCTCATTGCAAAGCTACGGCACCCACAGCATCGGACTGCCCGCCGAGGCCACGGTGGAATATTGGCGCACCTTCAACCAATGCGCTGATGAGCCTGTGTTTGAGGAATATCCCGACACGCACAACGACGGCCTGACTTTCGAGATGTACAGCTATTTGGACGGCCAAAACGACTCACACGTCAGTTTCATCAAGGTGAACGGCGGAATGCATCGGTGGTACTCAGGCAACACCAACGACATCGACTACACAGAGGAAATCATCAAGTTCTTCACTGGCACCATCGACGTGACCGATGTCGAAGAACAGGCGGAGACGGCCTTGAACATCTATCCCAACCCTGCCGACGACTTCATCTTTGTGGAAGGCTCGGAGAATGTCGGCATCTACGACCTATGCGGGAAAATGGTGCTGCAAAGCCAAGGCACAAGCAAAATCGGCATCAGTTCGCTGCCCGACGGAATGTATTTCGTTAGGAGTGGTGATAGGTGCAACAAATTGGTTGTCAGTAGATAATCAAGGATTTGGCAGTTGGTTCTGCTGCGGCATGATGATGGCGCAGATGATGTAGGCCAACAGTCCGGCGCCACCCATCAGTGTGAAGATCACCCACAGGATGCGCACCAGTGTTGGATCAATGTCAAAATACTCGGCGAGGCCTCCGCATACGCCGCAGAGTTTCTTTTCCGCCATCGAACGATACAGTTTCTTGTTGTTCATTTTGCTTTCGATTTAGTTTGGGCGCAAAAGTACACAGAATTTCATTACCCCGAAAGGGGAAAGATGGTCTTTTTACGACAAAAAGAGTTTGTAATCCGATCTATCAACTTATTGATTATCAATAATACAATTCCAAAAAAGTTTGTAATGGCCCATCCACCCATCGCAAACTTGGATTAATAATCCTACATTTGCAAAGCTAAAACGACTAAACGATGAGTTGGTACAGATTGAAACACATCGCCCTCGCCCTGCTGTTTGGCTTGCTGCTTTTCAGTTCTTGCAACACGAAAGGCAAGACGGAACGGATGCAAGCCGTCGTCGCTGAGGTGCGCGATGCCTACAAGGCATACGAAGACATCAGCCACCGCGAGGACATCTTCGAAGCCTATAATTTCTTCGTGAGCCGGAAAAACTACGAAAACGCCGCCCCCGCCGCGCTCTACAGTGGCTGCGTGCGCCAAGCCAAGAAGGAATACGAGGCCGCCATGAACTGCTACAAGGAAGCCGACCGCTATGGCCGCATGGCCGGCGACTCGGTGAGCGCGGCCTTCGCGCAATATTATATAGGTGACCTGCTCAATGCCGCTGGCAACGAGGCCGAAGCCATCACGAATTACAAGGCCGCCGCCGCACTGTGGGGCGACAGCCTCTCGCGCAAGGCCCGCTGCCTCAACGCCGTGGCCATGATGGACCTCGTCATCGATGAGTATGACAGCGCGTTTGTCTACTTGGAACAAGCCTTGAATTTGGCCCAAACCGCCGAAGACAAAGTAACCGAAGCCTCGGTTTGGAACAACTATTCCGTTGCCTATCAGCTTACGGACGACAACGAAGCCGCCTTGGACTGCCTGCGCAAAGCCTTGCCGCTGTCTGACGAGAAACGCCGCCCCGTAGCCCTGCTCAACTTGGCGAAAGTGTTTTTGGCCTCGGGCGACCACGACTCGTTGGAATACTATAAGACGCAGATGCTCAGCGCGATAGAACAAACAGACATCAAGCCTGAAACCCAAGCCGCCGTCTACGGCTTCCTCATCAAGGATGCTTTGGCGGTGGGCGACTACGAAAAAGCCTATCAATTCGAGAAGCAGCACGAACAAGTGGCCTTGGATCTCCTCAGCGACCAAAGCCAAAGCTCCGTCCTCGAAATCCAAAAGAAATACGACTTTGAAGCACAGGCCAACCAACACAACCGCCAGATGCTCTCACGCCAAAGGGTGATCATTGTGCTGACCATCGTCTTAATTGCCGCTTTGGTTTTAGTCACAGTATTGATTCTCAACGCCTTGAAGAAGAAACGCATCGAGGCCGAGATTAATGCGAACCTGCTGGAACTGAAGAAGCGCAACGCACAGCAACAACAAGAGCAGACTGCGATGCAAGCACAATATGATGAACTACAGAAACAGAACGCGCAACAAAGTGAACTACAGGCAGAATTCGGCGACAAGCTGAAAGACGAATACCTACAGAAATGCCACATCATCCGTTGCTTCGAGGTGCTTTCGCGCGACAGAAGCAACCCGATGGCTTTCAAGGACTTGGAGAAGTCTCTCTTTGAAGGCGAAGACCATTGGGCGAGCTTCGAGGCAGCATTCGAGGGCGTGCATCCGGGCTTTATTGCTTCAGTCAGGGAACATTATCCCGACCTCACCGAAACGGAGTTCCGCTATTGCCTGCTCTCGCACTTCAAACTTTCTCGCCAAGAATATGCGAATGTATTGGGTTGCAGCGTTTATAATGTCGACAAGGTGAGGGCAAGTCTCAATAACAAAATGAAAGTGGATTAAGGATTTAAGATTTAAAATTCAAAGATTTAAGATTTAAAGATTTAAAATTCAATAAGATATGAAGCTGAAAAGGATAACCCCTATAATAATAATGGTTGTGTTGGTGGTTTCATCGTGCATGAAGCAATATGACCATAACTCGCTCATTGACGACAAGAACAAAATCGACATCAAAGGCTCGCTTTCCAATGGCGACATGCGCCATCCGAACATCGAGGCAGGCTATTGGAGCAAGGCTGTCCATGTGTATTTCCACGATTATTTGGGTGAGTGCGTTGTCAGCGTTAGCAACAGGCAAAACCATGTCGTGTTTTGCGACACCGTGAGCACGGGATACAACACTGGAACGCAATTCTACATGGGCGACCAGCCCCTGGGGCGCTACCACCTCGTCATCAGCAACGGCACCGACGAGGCCGAGGGATGGTTCAACAACTTCAAGATTGTCGCCGTTAGGCCAAAGCAGTAGATTCAAAATTCAAGATTTAAGATTTAAAGATTTAAAAATCAAATCATTATGAAAAAATCGGCCATCCTATTAAGTCTAATGGTTTTGCTTTCCATAGCGACGTTGGCTCAAAATTCAGAAAAGCCCTATTCATTAGTGGCGCATGTTGGCGGTGGAAGTGGTTCTTTTCCTTTCCTGGATGGCGATATGACTACCAGCCATCGCATTGCTGCATTGGGAATCGATGGTAAATATGATTTTGCCGAACACTGGTCGCTTTTGGTAGGTTTGGACTACCAATTTTGGTATTTCAAAGGCTATTATATTCATAGTGACCCCGATGGCGTTGAGCATCATCCCTACACAGCGACTGGACATATCGTGCGACTACCCATCCGTTTGGAGTATCACAAGCGCTGGTTTTATTTGGCTTTTGGCCCTTATTTGGAAAAGGCATTCGGAGATGTTTCTGCAGGCAGCATCAAAGAGATTGCTACCCTCGGACCTACAATGGAAATGGGCGGTAGGATTCGACTTTCTGATAATGGCAAACTTCGAATCGGACTACAAACCTCAGTGGGAACCACACTCAGCATCGGCTATCATAAAGAACTGTTTTTCGGACGAGTAGAAGCCAACGCCTTATTGCGGATTGGATATGAATATCATTTCTAACATTGCTGAAAGATTTAAAATTCAAATAATTATGAAAAGAAATATCTTGTTATTCGGACTGCTACTTGTTATAGGCAGCCTCCACGCCCAAGAAAAAGGTCAATTCGTGCTTCAAGCCGAAGCCAATGCGGGCGTGCTTTTCCACGATTTGTTGAAAGACAATCGAAAAGTTCATCCCGAAGTTGCTCTTGGAGCGGTTTTCGGCTATCAAGTCGGCAACCATTTGAGCATAGGCATTGGTGCCAATGTCCGCCAAACTTCCGATGTGGTCACTTGGTTGCCGGTGTTCGCCTCGGCCAAGTATCGCTTCAATGGCAGCAATGTCAAGCCCTTTGTGGAGGCCCGTTGCGGCTATGCCTTTTGCCTATTGGGTTTGGGCTATAAAGGCAGTAGTTATGTGTCATCGGCTTTATGCGAGGGCTTTTATGCCACCGTGGCTGGCGGTTGTTCGTTCGGACATTCCGACCTCGGCCTTGGTGTGCAGTTCATCAATATCCACACCTACGAAATGGACTATGACATCACGCCTCCGCAAAAACAAAGTCAAGGCATCAAACCCGCCGTGTTCATCAGCTATGCGTACAATTTCCACTTCGGAAAGTAAATAATTTAAATCCAAATAGTTATGAAAACCAAATTTATCATCCTCGGTTTGCTCGTCGCCATTGCGGTACCTGCCTTCGCACAGCGCGACACCATACGGAGCAACAAGAATGAGCTCAGCTTCGGCTACGGCGTGAAACCTTCAAGCAGTTTCCGTTATAGCCCAGGCCATCATTATTATCCCTTGGAGGAACACATCGGTGCCATTTATGCCACCTACACGCGCCGCCTCACCAAAGTCATCGGCATCGGAGCCACCTATTGCCTCGACCCACGCGTCTACACCTATTATG
>CAMKAR010000020.1 GCA_946410535.1 uncultured Bacteroidales bacterium | reverse complement strand
TGTGGAGCAATACAAGTCGGGCATCACCTGCGTGTGCTTCATGGGCGGCGACAATGAGCCTGAAAGCGTGGCCCAATTGGCCCGCCAGGTGAAAAACGACCATAAGATCAAGGTGGCCTGGTATTCGGGCAAGAACGACCTGCCGAAAAACGTAGACACCAACCATTTCGACTACATCAAGTTGGGGCGTTACATCGCCGAGCTGGGGCCTTTGGACAGCGCGACCACCAACCAGCACATGATGAAACGCCTGGCCGACGGCCGCGTGAAGGACATCACCGAATGGTTCCGACGAAACAAACACGTCGAAACCGTGGAGACAGAAAAAAATCCAGCAGTTTGAAGCTGCTGGATTTTTTTGTTTGCCTTTGTAGAGACGTAGCGCGCTACGTCTCTACCCCACAAAAAAACATGAAATGTGTAAAATCGATGAAAATTATGTCCAGAAAATGTGTAATTTTGCCGAAAATTATGTCCAGAAAATGTGAAAACGGCTATGATGAAGCGTAAAATTGACCTTTATTTGCAGGATTGGAAGCAAGATTCCGCCCATAAACCCTTGATCGTCAGGGGTGCCCGACAGGTAGGGAAAACCTTTTCGGTACGCCAATTCGGTAAAACCTATTCCTCGTTTATCGAAATCAACTTCGTCACCCATCCTGAGTTTAAGGGAATCTTCTCCCAAGGCTATTCCGTTGATGCCGTGGTTAGGCAAATCTCTTTCCTTAATCCTCAATTTCAATTCATTGAAAATGAAACACTTATTTTCTTTGATGAAATGCAGGAATTTCCCGACTGTGCCACTTGCTTGAAGTTTTTTATGGAAGACCACCGTTTCGATGTGATTTGCTCAGGCTCAATGATGGGCTTGAATTACAAGGAAATCGCTTCAAACAGTGTCGGCCACAAAACCGATTACACCATGCACTCCCTTGATTTCGAGGAATTTCTTTGGGCAAAAGGCTACAAAGACGAACAAATCGAGGACCTGCTGCAACATCTTGTAACCATAACGCCGTTTTCCACGCTAGAAATGGATGTCATGAGCGAACTTTTCCTTGAGTATGCCGTAATAGGTGGAATGCCCGCCATCGTCAATCGGTTCATTGAAACGGGAAACTATTCGGGTATCCTCGACATGCAACGACAACTTGTGTTTGATTATGAGGAAGATATAACAAAATATGCTCGGGGTATCGACAAGGCGAAAATCAAGAATGTGTATCGCAACATTCCCTTCTTCTTGGCCAAGGACAACAAGAAATTCCAGATTACCAAGGTGGCAGCCCATGCCCGTAGTCGTGAGTATGTGGGTTGTGTGGAATGGCTCGAAGACGCGGGCATCGTGAATGTGTGCCATTGCCTCAACTTCCCCGAACTGCCGCTAAAAGGCAATTATGACGAATCGAAATACAAGGTCTATTATCATGATAATGGTCTTTTGATGGCCAATCTTGATGAGGAATCGGCACAAGACCTTAGGCGGAACAAAAACCTTGGCGTTTACAAAGGCGCAGTTTATGAAAACATTGTAGCAGAAGCACTTACAAAAATGGAATATGACACCTATTACTACAAAAAAGACAATTCCCAGCTTGAAATGGATTTCTTTCTGCGCGACACCGATAGCCTGATTCCCGTGGAAGTGAAAGCGAAAGATGGTGCCACTGTCTCTTTGAACACACTCATCGACAGCCACACTTATCCTGATATTAAATATGGTATCAAGCTGTGTAACAAGAATATAGGTTTTAACGG
Source organism: uncultured Bacteroidales bacterium (assembly GCA_946410535.1). The sequence goes on along the minus strand of CAMKAR010000020.1, from coordinate 11,572 downwards.
AAAGTTCTATACCTTCCCCTATTTCTGCGCTTTTTTGCTCAAGCGGTGGTTGGCTACGAGAAGTTAATTCGACACTTTTTAAGTAAAGTACTTTGATGCGTTTTTTGCGAACTGAAAATACGAATATTTCGGATGATTGGTTAGCGAAAAACAATAAACGGGTTGTGTGTTATTGTCATTTTTTCAAAGCATCTCCGATAAAAACATGAAATGTGTAAAATCAATGAAAATTATGTCCAGAAAATGTGAAAACGGTCAAAAATCATATCCAATCGAAAAATACAAACTGATTTGGCGATTAATATCCGACCATTGTGCCGTCAATCCGATGGGGCCAATATAACTGTCGTATGAATACTTCAAACCCAATCCGGAATAACACACCAAAGACATATCCTTATTGTGATTATTGTCGCCAAGCCCGAGAAACATATTGTAAATAGCCGTGAAATAATGCTTTCTCCAAATATTAAATCGCAAATCGCATCTTAATACAGCAGCTAAATCGTCCACTTTCTTAATATGGTTTACACCGACAAAAGGCAATTGTCCTTCACTGTGTCTTCCTCTTATTTCGCCTCCAATGGTGTTCCATAACGGGGCATATTGTAATTCATTAAAGCAAAACCGACCATATAATTGCGGTATTATCGTAAAGCTTTTGTGCCAAGGTGTGAGATAGCCCTTAAAACAAAAATCAACATCTTTCATGATTGCTTGATTCCCTTCAGTACCAAAACGAAGATGTCCTCCGATATTTGCATAAATGCCATGCTTCGCGAAATTGTTTTTGTCTTGATTATCATATCCGATAGAAAAGAAAGGGCCATAAAAACCGTGGTTTTGAAACGCTTGGGACAATGTGGACAAAGAATCCGATGCTTCGTGATCTAAATCATTCAGATTGACCTGCGGAAAACTTGTTGATACATAACTGATACCCATTTCAGTCGAAACATCCAGTAATTGAAACAGGGAAACATATCCGCCGATTTTATGGGTTTGCATTCGCAAGTCCATATTGTCGTTTTCATGAACTGACATTTTCATCAATTGGTTCCGATACTCGTAAGCCAAATTAAAGTTGGCAATAGAGAACAACGAATAGGTGGCTTTGGCACTAACCCTTGGATTAAAGCTCAAACGACCCTTCAGATTCAACTTCAAACCAGAAAGCCTATGCTCGTTGAGACCAAAACTAAACAACAACGCAGCACCCTCCTCGGTATCATAACGGGCACCAAAGCCAGCAACATCGGGACTGGCCGAACCTAAATGAAAAACAAGCTGTCGTCCTTCAGCCAAACTATCTATCGGGATAAGTTCATACGACACAGCATCAAACACACCTGTTCCACGATAAAGTTCAATGGCTTTTCTGATGTTATTTGTCGTAACAAAATCCCCTTCGTGGATTTTTCCTCTGCGCTTTAGCCAATTAATTTGGGAATTACTCAAATTGTCGCCGTCCATGACAATTTTGTGTACCATGAAACATTGTCCATTCAAATTGTTTGCTCGATTTGTTCTTGGTCTTTTATGCACTGGTTGCCCCGATATGGAATCCAAAAGTTGCTTAAGCTGTAGCAATGCTTCCCGATTTTGCCGTGCTGCCTGATAACCCCGGCTCACAAGGGTGTCGATAGCTTGTGAAGTGAAGCTAAAAGGACCAAACTCAGCCGTGTTGGGTTTAATCAATATGTCACAAAGCCTTTTGTTCTCATCCCTTTTGGGATGGATGACGAAATTGTAGATATAGTCGAAGAGTTTGGATGCCGTTGGTATCTTGTTACCGAAGAAGTACTTCTCGTTACTGAATTCTATCCCAATGATGATGTCAGCCCCCATTTCGCGAAGCACATCGGAAGGGAAAATGTTTATCAATCCGCCGTCATACAAGAGTTTTCCATCGACAACAACTGGGGAGAAAACCCCAGGAATGGCCATACTTGCCCTGATGGCATCAGCAAGGTTACCACTACGCAACACCACCTCTTTCCCCGCTACAATATCAGTTGCAACACAAGCAAAAGGCACAGGCAAGTTATCAAATCTAATGGGGTTTTGATAGCCTTGACAAAGTTCGTTAAACAGATTCTCTAGTTCCTTGTTGTTCACGTATGCGATAGGCAACTCGCTTATTACAGCAGGGATGAAGCCTTCCTTAAAAATGCCTTTTGTGTTGAATGGAACGTTGATTACTTGAGTACCATACCTTTCTCGCATATCAGCCGTATAGCAAGATCTATCAATATGATTTCCAACATATTTCTTCCATTGCAAAGAAGAAATTATTTCCGCCATCTCATCAGGAGAATATCCCAAAGCATAGATTCCACCAATAATAGACCCCATACTCGATCCGACCACATAATCAATCGGAATATCCAATTCCTCAAAATACTTCAACACCCCAATGAACGAAGCACCTCTGGCACCACCTCCAGCCAAGACCAGCCCAACTTTCGGGCGTTGCCCAACCGAAACGGTGTCTTGCGCCACAATTGGAGCGACAAACGACCATGCCAAAAGAGTAAGGACAAGCCTGTATTTCAATATGGTTTGAATCATCCCAACCTATTGGATACCAACATTAAAACAGGAAAGAGGACGACCTCGGAAGCCATCCTCCTTCTTGCTAAGCTATTTAGGATATACCCTAATTCGATTCAAGTAGTTTTGCCTTTTCTTTATCATACTCTTCTTGCGTCAAAACGCCCTCGTCCAAAAGCTGCTTCAGCTCTCGAAGCGCTTCTGTCTTTGAATTTGTCAAAGGTTGGGTTGGTGAAACGGTTGGAGGTGTGATAGTTGGTTCCGACACCGAGGTTGCAGCAGGTTTTAAAGGTGTCTGGGCAGAAACTGGTGGATTTGGCGTATTCTGCTTTTTCTCATTGGGTCTGTATGTGATGGTGTACAGATAATTGTCAACATCAATTCTTGACACCCCCATTTCTCTCTCATCAGGCCTCCACCAGGCACCTGTAATGGCGTCAATAATTATGCCGACAGGAAAGAAGGCCAATATATCAGCAACCAAGGTACCTGTACGGAATCTCTTCCCGCTAAAAACAGAAGTTTGCGGCTCATCATCACCTTCTTGGACGGTGATATTAATCATGTCACAAGCATTTCTGTCAACCAACGTACTTGCTTCCCCATTGCCTCGGTACATACCATTGATGCTTATCTTTGCGTTGGGGTGATCAGGAACTCTCACTCTGGCATTGTATTTCGCGCCACCAACGATAGTGGCACAACTTGAAAACGATAGCGCAAATGCCGCTAATGAGAGAAAAACGAATAAAAGTCTTTTCATTTTTAAACTTGCCCAGTTCTATCCCATCGGGCGCATCGGTTTTTGTGGTTTATTGAATTCATTGATACAATAATGTTATCATCTCATCTATTTCGTTTGTCCCTACATATTGCGCCAGCCTTTCACCTTTGTCGTCAACAATTACAAATGTAGGTGTCGCAACAATAGAAGGAACTACTACCGAAACAAATGTTTCAGACTCTTGAGTCATTATTTGAGGTAATTTGACATGATGTTTTTCAACATAGAACTTCAAATACTCCAAGTCGTTCCCCAAAGGAAAGCAATATATCCCAACTGCCTGTTCATTCATTTGGTGCAAAAAGAACCTTTTACTGAAGCTACATGTCGGAGACCAAAACACCAATAAGTTCTTATCTTTCTTGGCCAACGTGTCAATGAGGTTAACTCTTTGACCTGTCATGAAATCACAAAGTGAATCAGACAATAGTCCAGTATCTTTCAAGTTAAAAGCCATGCTATGGATTCTGCGATTTTGGACACGAGGTTGCAGAAAAGCACCGACCAAATAACCCAATCCTAAACAAACTATTACTATGACAAATATGTGCTTACGAAAAAACATCTGTTTTTACTTGCAATAGCAATTCTCCAAATCAAAGTTATACCTATAAGAAGTATAACCACGGTTTGCACATGCCGAACCACATGCCGATGCACTTGAATACTTACCAATGTAAGTATAACCATTATAACCGGCATCATATCCGTCCAAAAAGTCTTTCGTACATGATGTTAACATCGCAACAGACGAAACTATTGCCATTAAGAGTAATAATTTCTTCATTTTCTTTTTGCCCTGTTCTATCCCATCGGGCGCGTCGGTTTTTAATTGTTATTAGACACATTGCAAAAATATATGGAATAGTTTTATTACCAGCATTTTACATGGTGCTATCCGTCCCAATCTTTTGGAAAATTGCTATCGAATCATTGGCCGTTTCGTTCACGTTTTTTGGCTTGATAATGCTCCGAACAGACTTGGAAGAAATCGCAGTCCAAGGCTTCGCAAATCTGGAAAAGCAAGTCGGTGTAGATCCATTTGTGGCGGAACACCTTATACAAGTTCTCGCGCGAGCAGTCCACCTGCGAGGCCAACCAAGTGATGCTTCGACCCTGCCGCACCAGTTCGGCCTTGATGAGTTTCCCGATGTGGAAATCTTTCGTTGGATATCGTTTCTCTCTTTCCATAGCGCTTTTCAGTTTATTGGAAGCCGTAGCCTTGTCCCGAAAAGCAACAGAAAAGGCGCTCACCTTTCGTTTGATTGCTTATTATGTCTGATGGCTCTGGTAAACCGACGCGGTAATAAGCACGAAAAAGTCTGCGCCATAAAACGCAAACTTTTCGCTGGCTTATTCTCCCGCTTTAAAATTTACCAGATTTTTCAGACAGAGAACAAGAGCGTAAAGCCCGTTAGATTAATATGTCAAGTTCAAAATCCTTTTCTGTGTGATGTGTTTTTGTTTTGTGGGACAAAAATAGGAAAATTTTGGGTTATGGTGAAAAAAACGGCATAAAATCATGAAATGTGTAATATCACCGAAAAATCTGACCAAAAATCGTGAAAGCGGATTGTACCAACTCACAAAAAAAGCACAAAAAATCCACGCTAACGCGGGAACTTTCGCTGCCCATTCTCATTAAGACTCCAATCCTTGGCGATTACCTCATGAGCATAATACAAGACTTGTTTGTCGTCAAGTTTCTTATTGAGAATCAATAAATTATGAGACCAAGGCAAAACTGCGACAGGCTGTCGCAGTTTTTCGTTTCCGCCACAAAAACGCTCAAAAATCGGCTCAAACCTATGAAAATTTGAGCCGATTTTTGGTAAAAAATGAGATGATTGTCAATCCTCAGGCGTCAAAGCCGCAATCATCGCATTGATCTTGGCCTTCACCTCGTCGACGAAGTTGTCGGGGCTGAGGTCTTCCTTGAAGCTCTTGTCGCGGGCGGCAAACTCAAGCACGTTGCGCTCCAAGGTCTTCGGGCTAATGACGATGCGCAACGGCACGCCTAAAAGGTCGGCATCGGAGAACATCACACCCGCGCTGATGTTGCGGTCGTCGTAAATGACCTCTACGCCTGCCTTCTTCAAGTCTTCGTAGACCTTGTCGGCCACGCGGCGCACGTTCTCGTCGGCCACGCGCAGGGCGCACACTTGCACCTGCCATGGGGCGATGGTGATGGGCCAAATGGGGCCGTAGTCGTCGTGACTCACCTCGCAGACCGAAGCCATCAAACGGCCCACGCCGATACCATAGCAGCCCATGATGGGGTATTTCAGCGTGTTGTCGCTGTCTAAGTACTGCATTCCCATCGAGACGGTGTATTTCGTGCCCAGCTGGAAGATGTTGCCCACCTCGATGCCACGGCTGATGGTGATGCTGTGCTTGCCGCACACGGGGCAGATGCCTCCGGCGGTGGCCTTAGCCACGCTGTCGTACTTCACCTCGCCAAGGTCGCGGGCCATGTTCATGCCCATGTAGTGATAATTCGTCTTGTTGGCACCCGCCACGAAGCTGTTCAAGGTCTTCAGCGACTCGTCATAAACCACGGTGATGCCCTCAGGCAAGCCCTTGGGACCGATGAAGCCAGGGCAGACACCCATCTCAGGTGTGACCGTGGCCGCATGGACCTCGGCACCGATGAGGTTGCGGAGCTTGGTCTCGTTCACTTCAAGGTCGCCACGCAGGAAGACAATGACCAGCGAATCGTCCATGTTGCGCTGATAAAGCACGGCCTTGCACGACTGCAAAGGCGACTTGTGCAAGAAGTTGCACACCTCCTCGATGGTCTTCTGGTCGGGGGTGAAGACCTCTTCCAGCGGCTCGATGGGGTATACCTCGTTGTGGACGATGCAGTCGGCAGCCTCGCTGTTGGAGCGGTAGCCGCATTCGGGGCAGATGACGATGGTGTCCTCGCCAATGTCGGTGAGCAGCATGAACTCGTGCGACACGCGGCCACCCATCATGCCCGAGTCGGACTTGACGGCCACCACCTGTGGCACGCCAGCGCGGGCAAAAATACGCTCGTAGGCGCGATAGGCCTTGGCATAGTATTGCTCCAAGTCCTCCTGCGAGGTGTGGAAGCTGTAGGCGTCCTTCATCGTGAACTCGCGGGTGCGGATGAGGCCGGCACGCGAGCGGGGTTCATCGCGGAACTTGGTCTGGATCTGGTAAATCATGAAGGGATACTGCGTGTAGCTCTTCGCGGCGTCGCGGGCCAGCTGCACGGCGGCCTCCTCGTGGGTCATGCCCAACACCATGTCGATGCCGTTACGGTCCTTGAAACGGAGCAGTTCCGAGCCGATGCTGGTGTAGCGTCCCGACTCCTGCCACAGCGAACCCGGCATGACGACGGGAAACAACACCTCTTGGCCGTCGATGCGGTCCATCTCTTCACGGATGATGTTCTCTATCTTTTTGGCAATGCGTTTTGCGGGCATGAAGAAGGAAAACAAGCCCGTGCCCACCGACTTGATGTAGCCGCCACGCACCATCAGTGCCTGGCTGTCGACGACGCAATCGGCAGGCGCCTTCTTGAATCTCTCTCCTAATAAGTTTGCAACTTTCATATCTGGTATTTCGTGTATTTAATTGATTAACCGATGATTTGACACGGGACTACGGGACGCGAGACTGCGAGACTTTCTATCGTCTCGTGTCCCGCGTCTCGCAGTCTCGCGTCCTTCAAAGCGGCTGCAAAGGTACGGAAATTTAGTTTTGAATCATCACTTTTCTCGTCACCACCTTGCCGCCGATGATGTGGACGAAATACATACCCGAAGGCAGGTCGCTCACGTCGATGGTTTCAGAGCCTCTCACGCTGAAGCCTTTCACCTTGGCACCCAATGAGTTGATGATGACGACGCTGGCCTTGCCCTTGTCGTAGTCCGTGGTGATGGTCATCTGGCCTCTGGCGGGGTTAGGCGTGATGCTCACTTGGAACGGCTCTGCATCCACGTCGGGCAGTTCGGGGACCTCGGTCAGGATGTCGGTGTTGTGGCTGTAGGTCACCACTTTGGCGGAGACCCTCAGGAACGGGTTGCTCGAGTTGTTGCAATCGGGGCAGCTGTTTTGTCCGCTCACGCAGTCGGGATAGTTGGGGTGGCATTGGTCGACATAGGTCGGGTCGAACTCATAAAGCAAGTTGACGTCGCCTTTGTCGAGGTAGTCATCCAAGCTGAAGTCCCACACCATGGCCATGCTGCCTGGACACCAACCGGCGCGGCTGTAGGTCCAAGTGCCGTTTTGGGGCTGGCATCCGGCGGGATTAGGCGTGCAGGTGCGCCACAGGTGTTGCGTATAGGTGGTGGCACCGTCCAACTTGATGTTGTGCGTGGCTTCGTAGAACTCGGCGGCGTTGCCCGTGTTGTAGGCACCGTTGCCCGTGTCGCTCCAGTTGTGGCCCGAAGTGGTGAGTTGCAGTTTGGCTTTCTCGACGCAAGGGTCAAATCGCACGTTGCGCATCGGGATGGGGCAAAGGTTTTCGTAGTCGCCGAAAGAATAGTTGCCGTACCAAATCTCCTGCATGTCGACGTAAGGATACTCAGGCATGCCCTTGGAATACTCAAAGACAGCGGTGGGGTTGTAGCCATCGCCCGTGGCATAGTTCTCGCAGTAGTATTCAAACTCGACCAGGCCTTGCAGGATACTGGTGAAATCGGTCACATCGAGGTCGTCGATGCATTCCACGCCGAAGGGGGTGACGTAGCGGCAAAGCTCGACCCATTCGCCACGGTAGTTCTTCACGCGCACATGGCTGGCGTGGTCGTAGGTGTTGCAGTTGCCGTTCACGCAGTTGTGCAGATAATGCAAGTTGATGGCATTGAAGGCGTTGACGTGCGTCGGGAAGGGGAACTCACCATAGGCGGTGAAGTTCTGGTTGTCGACTATCACCTCGCCGTTGAGGGCCGTGACCACCATGTCGTCATAATCGGTCGTCACCTCAAAGGTGTTGGAAGCCGTGGTAACCTTGCCTCCCGTCTGGGTGATGCTGACGGTCATGTTGTAGGAACCTTCGCCCGAAGGCGTCCAGGTGGTGTACCAATAGCCGTTGCTGGGGTTGTCGGGATAGTCGGTCTTCAAGGTCAGTTCTTGTCCGTCGACGTTGCATTTCACCTGTTCAAACTTGATGGCGTTGGCGTGCTCGACATAGGCGCTCAGAACGATCATCACGGGGTTTTCGAAGTCGGGCATATACACCTTGGTGCCTTCGTAGGGGCGACGGATGGTGATTTCGGGAGTGTAATTGTCGGGATCCACCACATAGAACGTGCGCGTCACCGTGGGAGCGGGCTGCCATTGCGTGCCGTCGCCGGCTTGGATGGCACGAACCCTCACGGTGCCTTCCTCGCCAGTGAGTGTGAGGATGTTGCCGTTTAAGGTGGCAGGGCCTTCGGCGACCTCGAAGGTCACGGGCAGACCCGAAGTGGCCGTGGCTTGCAGGGTGATAGGCGCGTTATAGACCAGTTGGTCGGGGATTTCGGCGAAGTCGATGAACTGGGCCGCCAGGCCGCCAGGAGTATGGTGTATCGTCAAGTTGTCGAAGCCGCACCAGCCGCTGTTGAGCATGAAGATGTAGGTCCACATGGCTGGGTCTTTCTTGTCGCCGCTGCCGGGCGTGAGGCCCGCGTTGACACCTTGGCATTCGGGCACGGCTTCCCATTCGCCGTGGAGGATGTCGTATTTCACGTAGAGCGTGACGGCGCCAGCACCGTCGTTGGCGTCAAGGTCGATGGAGACCTTCCAGCGGATCCAGGTGTTGTCGGGAACCGAAGGGTTGATGTCGCAGGTCGGGGTGTTGTCGGGCAAGACCACGCCGCAGAAGAAATCCGTGTCGTCGGTGTTGCCGGTGGTCAGCATGTAGATACCGCCATCGGGCGACGTGCTGGTTGCGTCGGGCCAGATGGGTTCGTAGAGTGCGCTGTGGTTTGGAGCCTTGCGGACTGGGGGGAGCACCGAGCCGTCGCCATTGCCGTCGTAGCCGATGCCGAAGAGCGTGCCCCACCATTGGCGCAACACGTCGCATTCAATCTCGATGATGCCGCCTTCCGAGAAGTCGAAGCCATATTGGGTGATGTCGTGGGTGGCGATGTCGCCAAAGCCCGTGCCCGAGGCGTGCGAGAACACGCCTAAGGTTTCGTCGGCAGTGGGCGTCACAGGGGTGTTGCCCCAGTAGTGGCCCATGTAGTCGGTGTACATGGGGCCCATGGTGCTTCCGCCGTTACCGGCGCTGTGTGCACGGACATACCAACCGTCTTGTCCGTTCAGCGGAGGATAGGGTTGGCCACTTCCAACCTGATAATCGTTGAAGTCGAAGGTCTTTTCGACTTGGGCTGTCAGCCCGATGCTGATGAGCATCATTCCAAGGAATAACAATCTCTTTTTCATTTTCATAAGGTCGATTAGAATTTCGGTGCAAAGTTAATGAAAAAGCGTTCGATAGCCATTGGATACCGTGTTTTTTTTCTTGAACCCTCAGATAATCTCATCATTCCATAACGCCTTGAAGAAGTCGGTCACGTAATACAAATCGATTTCCCCGCTTCGTCGGCTAACCCTGTCGCGTGACACAAGAATCTGCTTCACATCCGGATGCTCCTTGGCAAATTCGACAAGGCCTTTCTTATGGTTGGTTTGAATCGAGTCGGCGGATTTGATTTCGATGGCCACCCGAGCATCGCCGACGACAGCATCCACTTCTATATCATCGTAGGTGTGCCAATAAGTCAACTTCTCTTCGCTGTCCTTATAGCCAAGATAAGCCACAATTTCCTGCATTACAAGATGCTCGAAGGCATGTCCGTATTCTGGTGTCTTGGGGGCAAGATGATGGCGTCCGGTCAAATAGTTGGCGATGCCCACGTCGAAAAAATAGAAACGGGAAGCCTTGGTGAGTTTCCGCTTGATGACTTTCCTAAAAGCGGGCACTTCAAAGCCCAACAGCGTATCGCAAAGGATCTTGTAATAGGCCTTCACCGTGTTGGCCGAGACGCCACAATCCGTGGCCACGTTTTCGTAATTCAGCATTTCGCCGTCGGAGATGGCAGCAACTTCCAAGAAACGAATAAAACCATCCACTTTTTGCACGGCGGCTTCCTCGATAATTTCTTCCCTAAGATATAAATCAATATAAGATTTGAGTCGGTTGCGTGCGTTGGCGACCATGTAATGCCGAGGGATCATGCCGTTTTGTATGGCACGGTCAAGGTCGAAATCCGGAATCTCTGCACTGACCAAGGGAAACAGCGTTTCTGGAATGGCTCGCCCGCCAAGGTTGTTGGCGCCGTTCTTTTTCAATTTACGAGCGCTGGAACCGCTAAGGATAAAGAAAAGACCTTTGTTCACCATCAGCCAGTGGACTTCGTCCAACAGGTCGGGCACTTTCTGGATTTCGTCCACAATGACAAGTGTTTCAGGAGGAAAGCGGAACAAACTCTCCCGAAACTCTCCAGGGTGGTGCTGAAAACGGTTTCTCAGTTCAGACTGCAAAAGATCGATGTAAACGGCATTGGGGAAACGCTCCCTCAAGAGTGTAGATTTGCCCACCTGACGGCCACCAAACAAGAACATGGCCTCATCCAACCGGTTCTCTATGTCAAATATTCTATGATACATAACAAGACAATTTTCCTTCAAAAGACTGCGAAAACTCTCACAATATCCGCAAAGTGATTGCGGATATTCTATGAAAATCCGCAAAGTAATTTCGGATATTTTTGAAAAATCCGCAACGACGATGCAAAAATAGTAAAGTTTATTTGAACAATAACAAACGATAAGGAAAAAATGGCTCTTTTCCGACGTTTTCAAGTAAGATCTTGAAATGTCCATAACAGAAGCTTCCCAAACGGAGTGGAACCATACCCCTTTCATTTGTCGCTTTCCCTATGCCGCAACTTGCCGTGCAGGGCATCCTGCCGCCGCCTTGAACCAATCTTGCCGCGTTCCATTCCTCGAACACAGCGAGGGGAAATCCCCTCATTCCTTCACCACCTTGTCCGAGAACGTCGTGCCGTCAGCCATGGTGACTTTCATCACGTATTGCCCTGGGGCGAGGCCTTGCAGGCTGAGGCTCTCGAGGCCCGAGCCTTGGCTGCGCACGAGGCGGCCTTGCAGGTCGTAAAGCTCGATTTGGGCGGGCTTCACGTCGGGCGAGTATTGGAGGCGGAGCTGGTCTTGGGCTGGGTTGGGGTAGAACATGTAGGGACGAACGCTTATTTCCGTTTC
>CAMKAR010000019.1 GCA_946410535.1 uncultured Bacteroidales bacterium | reverse complement strand
TATTTCTCCACAAGAGCCATAGTTTGCTATTTGGTCACTTTGGCTTTGGTGAGCGTGTTTTTCATGAGCTACGCGATGCCGTTCCAATTTGTCCTATTTGGTTTGGTGGCCGTACTCGTTTTCTTTATCTATTCCAACAAGTTGACGATGGATTGGTATAGGTTCCCAGAAAGGACTTTTACCAAGAAGTTGTTTACCACGGCTTTGATTATCAGGGTGGTGTATGCGGTATTTATTTATTTCTATTACATTGAGATGACGGGAGAGCCTTTTGCATACCATTATGGGGATGAGGGTTTATATTATGAAATGGCTTGTTTGTGGCGCAATTACGGGTTCGAGGTGTTTATTGAACAAATGGATGAGTTTGTAGGCTTTTCCGACTCGGGCTATTGCTGGTGGTTGGCCATCGAATATTTGGTTTTAGGTACGAATGTGCTTCCTGCACATTTGGTGAAGTGTGTCATCGATGCGTTTTCGTGTGTGCTGATGTATAATTTGGCCAAGCGCAATTTCGGTGAGTCCACGGGGCGGATGACGGCCATCTTCTGCATGCTGATGCCCAATATGTGGTATTATTGCGGTGTGACGCTGAAAGAGACAGAGATGGCCTTCATGACCATCTTGTTCACTGAACGCGCCGATCTGGCCTTGCGAGCCAAGAAAATCACCTTCCAGAATATCTTGTTGCCAGGGTTGGTCATCCTTGTCATGTTCACCTTTAGGACGGCTTTGGCCGCGGTATTGGCGGCGGCTTTGGTGGGTGCTTTGATCTTAAGCTCGGGCAAGCAGTTGCAGACATGGAAGAAAATCTTGTATAGCGCAGTTTTTGCCGTTTGGATGTTTTTGACCGTAGGCGTTGAGATGGTACAAGAAACCCAACAGCTCTGGGAAGGGAGGGAAACCAATCAAACTGTTGGTTACGAATGGCGTGCCGAACGAGCAGGAGGCAATACCTTTGCAAAATATGCGTCTGCCTCAGTGTTTGCACCTTTTATTTTCACCATACCTTTCTCCTCAATGGTCGAAATTGCCAACCAAGAGAACCAAATGATGATGAACGGTGCGAATTTCATCAAGAATGTGATGTCAGGTTTCACGATTTTCGCCTTGGTGACATTGTTGTTGAGAGGGGGGTGGCGAAAACATGTGTTGCCCATTGCGGTAACGGCAGGCTATTTGGTTGTGCTGGTGTTCAGTAATTTTGCCCATTCAGAACGCTTCCATTTCCCCGTGCTGGCTTTCGAGTTGATGTTTGCGGCCTATGGAGTGTCGCTTATGACCAACAAGCACAAGCGCTGGTATACGATATGGCTGGTGGTTGTTTGTGTCATCATCAACGCTTGGGCATGGGTCAAATTGGCAGGCAGAGGCTTTTCGATATGAGGATTCTTGTCGTCGCATCATACAACAAAGGTCGTTTTGCGCCGTTCATCACCGAGCAGGCCAGAGCCTTGGAAAAGCAAGGCTGCGAAGTGCGCTTTTTCGGCTTGCAGGGCAAAGGCATTATGGGCTATTTGAAAAACCTCTCGGCCTTGAAAAGGGAAATCAAGAGATTCGGGCCTGATGTGATTCATGCTCATTATGGTCTTTCCGGTCTTCTTGCCAATTTGCAGAGACGGGTGCCGGTGGTGACCACCTATCATGGTTCCGACATCAACGATAAAAAGGTGTTGCTGTTCTCAAAGCAAGCTATGCGCTTGTCGGCTTGGAATGTTTTTGTGTCCCAAAAGACCATGGACTTAGCTTATCCCAAAAGGAATTATTCTTTATTGCCTTGCGGAATTGACATGTCGGATATGCAGCTGACGGAGAAAAGCGAGGCAAGACAGAAGATGCATCTGTCTGCCGACAAAAGATACATTCTTTTTGCTGGAGCTTTCGACAATGCTGTGAAAAATGCGATATTGGCGAAACAAACTGTTGAGGCTTTACAAGATGATAATGCTGAACTGCTGGAACTGAAAGGCTATTCCCGTGAAGAGGTAACTTTGTTGATGTGTGCCGCTGATGCTTTTTTGATGACTTCTTACGCTGAAGGTTCCCCTCAGGTGATTAAAGAGGCTATGGCTTGCGGATGTCCCATTGTGAGCGTGGATGTGGGTGATGTGAAAGAACGTGTAGAGGGTTTGGGAGGATGCTTTGTAGCTAATAGCCGAGAGCCGAAAGAGTTGGCTGATTTGCTTACCAAAGCCATGTCTTTTGAAGGTAAAACCCAAGGAAGAGAAAAAGTGATTGCCTGCGGTTTGGATAATAAATTGGTAGCAAGAGAGCTAATGGGGATTTACCATAAAATCATTGATGGACCATGCAGAAATGTGTAATTGAATATTTGAAACGTACAGCTGCCCGATTCCCTGATAAGGTAGCGGTCGCGGATGCCGAAGGTCAGATGACTTTTGAAGAATTGTGGAAATCGGCTCGGAAATTGGCTCGATTCATAGGCATTGGAGACGCGAAGAATTGTCCAGTGGCTGTGTTTCTTCCCAAAGGCGGAAAAATGGTTGTGTCTTTTGCTGGTATCAACATGAGCGGGAACTTCTATGTGCCTATGGATGTGAAAATGCCAGAAGCAAGAGCACTCTCTATATTGGATGTGCTTGAGGCTGAAATCTTGGTAACTGACCGACTTCATTACGAGCAGTTGTCCGCATTCTGTGGCGATAGGAGAATTGTGGTATACGAGGATGCCATTGCGGAAGAGGTCACAACAGATTTTGATTTGTCGAAACAAATTGATACGGATCCTGTTTATGCGATTTTCACTTCTGGCTCAACGGGAACCCCTAAGGGCGTCGTGATTTCCCATCGTGGCGTGATTGATTATATTGATTGGGCCGTTTCAAGATTCCATATTGACGAAAATGCGATTATCGGGAATCAAGCACCATTCTATTTTGACAACTCGACGCTGGACATTTATTTGATGTATGCCACAGGTGCTACATTGAATGTGATCCCGGAGACATGCTTTGTCTTTCCGGCAAAACTCATTGATTATCTGAATGAAAACAAGATTTCTTTCGTGTTTTGGGTGCCGTTTGTTCTCGTAAACGTAGCCAATCTCAATATTTTGGAGCATAACAAACCCCAGTATTTGAGGGATGTTTTTTTCGCTGGAGAAGTCATGCCCAACAAACATCTGAACTATTGGAGAAAGCATTTGCCTGATTGTAGGTATGTCAATTTATATGGCCCGACGGAAATAACGGTGGACTGTACCTATTATGAAGTGGGCAGGGCTTTTACTGATGACGAACCTTTACCCATAGGAGTCCCTTGCAGAAATAGTGATGTTTTGGTTTTGGTGGATAGAGAAAGAGCAGCAGAGGTGGATGAGGAGGGCGAACTTTGCGTGAGAGGGTCTTCGCTGGCTTTGGGCTACTACAATGATTGGGAAAGGACACAAGCTTCGTTTATCCAAAACCCATTGAATAAGCACTATCCGGAATTGATATATTGTACAGGTGATGTGGTCTATAGAAACCAACGAGGTGAACTGATGTATGTGGGTCGCATCGACTCCCAAATCAAGCACAATGGCTACCGCATTGAGTTGGGTGAAATCGAAACGGCTGTATTGGGCTGTCAGTTAGTGGACAATTGTTGTGCAGTGTATGATTATGGGCACAAGAGAATCATACTTTTCTTCCAATCGGAAAAAATGACTGATGTGAAGGAACTCCGCTCGGTTTTGGCATCAAAATTGCCGCGTTATATGATTCCGTCTGAATTTCGGAAAGAGACTGTCATGAAACAGAATGCCAGTGGCAAGATTGACCGCAAATATTACAAAGATATAGTTAATGGACAGAATTAAATCCGTAGTTCAGATTCAACAATTGGTGGCTGAGGTTAGGGCGAAGCGTAGAGGCTTTCTCACCAATTTCTATCTTGATGTCGAAAAGCATTCCGTGTGGATTGACAAAGGTGTGTTGTTCTTTTTATGGGAAGGGGATACGTGTTTTTTGATTCGTAAGAAGGAAAAATTTTGGAATGTGTATTTTGTTTCCACGGGATTTGAGGATTTGGAGAAAGGAATTCGAATGTTGGAAATCAACTCAGAAGAAGCTCCCTTGATGGTCGATGTTGTTGGTAGAAAAGATCAATGTGGCGCATTGGTGGGATTGTTTTTGAAATGTGGCTATAGATTTTCAACAACATTCGTGCGGATGACAAGAATTCCATCAGTGGGTGAGAAATGGTTGGCTTCAGAAAAGGTAAAGTTGGTTTCGTTGGAGAAGGTTAAAGAAATAGAGGAGTTGTTGTATCAGTTTTTTGAGGATAAGAACGAGCAAATCCCATATTATGAGGAGTTGGCATTCTATGCCAAATTGGGGCATGTTTTGGCTTGCGTTGAAAATGACAAAATGATGGGCTTTTTGATTTATGAGAAGAGTCCTTCAACCTTGTATTTGAGGTATTGGTTTGTTCATCCTGATTTTCGGGACAAAAAAGTGGGATCAGATTTGATGAATAGGTTTCTGGAACAAGGGAAGGATACAAAACGCCAATTATTTTGGGTGAGACAAGACAATGAAAATGCGTTGAATCGTTATAGGCATTATGGATTCAAGGAAGATGACATGTTTGATTATATTATGACCAACAAACTATAATTATGAGAGAGCGAATAATAAAGATTCTTAGCGAACTGCGTCCTGAGTTTGATTTCGATCAGCAGATTGATTTCATTGAAGAGGGCATGTTGGACTCGTTCGATATTGTGAGCCTTGTTTCGGAATTGGATGCCACGTATGGTATTTCCATTGACGGCATGGATATTTTGCCTGAGAACTTTGCATCGGTCGAGTCGATTGAGCAGTTGCTGATTAAAAATGGGGCGAAGTAATGGATTTTGCATTTAAAAACAAACGGGTTTCTGGTATCCTTACCATTTTACCCAAGAAACGGGTAAAGTTTGAGGAGGAAATGGCGAATTACAGTTTTTCGCCAGCCAAGTGCATGAAACTCAAACTGGCCATGGGCTATAACGAGCATCGTGTGGCCGAAAAAGGACAATGCTCGTCTGATTTCTGCGTTTTTGGATTGCAGTACTTGTTTGACCATGGTTTGCTGAAGCCAGAAGAAATCGATGCCCTCTTGTTTGTGTCGCAGTCGCCTGATTATTTCATGCCACCTACGAGTAATCTAATTCAAGGCCATTTCGGCTTGAAGCACGATTGCTTGTGTTTGGATATTAACCAGGGTTGCGCAGGTTTCGAAATAGGTTTGATAGAGGCTTTTATGTTGCTGGAACAAGAGTCTGTCAACAAGGTGGTACTAATGAATGCTGATGTGTTAAGCCCCAAGGTTTCGGATCGCGACCGCAACAGCAAACCTTTGATTGGCGATGCAGCGGCCATTACCATGGTCGAAAAATGCAATGATGATTCTAAGATATTTGCCAATGTGAAGATGGATGGAACGGGAGCGTTGGCGTTGAATATTCCCGCAGGTGGTTTCCGCCAACCTTCGACTCCTGAAACGGCTGTGATGGAAGAGGATGCCTCGGGCAATTTCAGATCGAAAGACAATTTGGTCATGCAGGGCGATTTTGTCTTCAACTTTGTCCAGCGCGAGGTGCCACCCATGATTGAGCATTTGATGGAACAGGCCAATGTCAGCAAGGACGAGGTTGATGGTTTTTTGTTTCATCAACCGAATAAGTTCATGTTGCACAAATTGGCAGACAAACTTGGTATACCCTACGAAAAAATGCCTGCTAACATTGTTGAAAACTTCGGTAATGCCAGTGGAGTGACAGTCCCTACAAACATATCCTATAATTTGGGCAAAGAAATTGTGGAAGGTAGCAAGAAGGTTTGTCTTGCCGGATTTGGTGTAGGACTGACCTGGGCATCGATTTTTATGGAATTGGGAAAATTGAAGTTTAATCAAATAATTGAATATTAAATGGAAGAATTGTTGAAACAAATCGCCGACCTATTGGAAGAGGATTCGGTAGATACGGAAAAAAGATTTGCCGACTATGATGGTTGGGATTCCTTTACACGGCTTTCGGTGTTGGCATTGTTGGACTCGACGTATCATACGGCCATGACTTATCAGGACTTGGAGAACTTCAAGTCCATAGGTGAGTTCTGTAAAGAGGTGATGTCGCGACAATGAGCATGGAGAAGACATACACCTTAATAACTGGGGCCTCTTCTGGAATGGGCGCTTGCTGCGCCAAACATTTTTCCCAGACGCAGAATCTTGTTTTGGCCAGCGAGAATCTGGAGATGCTTGAACAGGTCAGGAGTGAATGTGCTCGGCCAGAGGATCATATCCTATGGCATTGTGACTTTGTCAATCAACGTGACCAAATACTTCCTTCATTGACTGCTTTGTTGGATGAAAAAGGCGTGACAATTGACAAATATGTGCATTTTGCGGGGATTACCCAGGTGTTGCCCATAAAGGATTTCGCCATCCCTTATGTAGATAGGGTTTTCAATGTGAATTTCTTTTCCATCGTTGAGATTCTTCGCGCTTTGTTGAAAAAGCATAACAAAAAAGCATTGGAAAGTGTGGTGCTTATCTCGGCACTTGTCAGCCAGCGTGGCGATGCGGGCAATTCCATTTACGCAGCCTCAAAAGGTGCTATCAATGCGCTTGTTTATTCGCTGGCAAAAGAGTTGGCGCCGAAAATCCGTATCAACGCGGTCATGCCAGGTATGGTTGACACGCCTATGGCACAAAGGGTTGAAGCGTCGTTCAGGAACCAGATATGGGACAAGAATCCGTTAGGGAAAGGAGAGCCTATGGATGTCATCAACTTTGTCGAGTTTCTTCTGAGCGATAAAGCCAAGTGGATTACTGGTCAGACGGCTTTTGTCGATGGAGGTCAAAGCTTGTAAAAAAGGGAAACAAAATGAAAGTGTCATGTGAAGATTGGGTTATTCCTGAGCCAATGAAGATCCAATATGGCCACCAAAAACGGACAATAAGACAGAAGGCTCGTAAAGTCTTGAATACCTTGTTGTCCAAATGGGCTTATGTATGTCCCGTCAATGCGTTGCGAGTCCAGTTGCATCGTTGGCGTGGCGTGCATATTGGAAAGAATGTCTATATCGGAATGTATTGCATTTTAGATAATCTTTCGCCTTCATTCATTTATATTATGGACGATGTGAGCATCAATGCCAACTCGATGGTGCTGACGCATTTTAATGCGCCAGAACGTTACAAGTCTGTGTTTGAAGCTAGTGTAAAACCAGTGGTGTTCAAGAAAGGCTCGATGGTGGCGGTGAGATGCACTGTTATGCCGGGTGTGACCATAGGGAATTACGCTATTGTTTCTGCTGGCATGGTGGTTGACAGGGATGTTGAGGACTATGCTTTGGTTAGGGAAAAGCGAGTGAGAGAGGATGTGAATCTGAAATTCCTTTATAAAGACAATGAAAAATAAAAATATCTTGATACAATTAAGCCATCCAGCCCATTTTCATCTTTATAAGAATTTGGCTGCCAATTTAATGAAGGATGGCTATAAGGTTTTTATCATAATCAAAACAAAAGATATCTTAGAGGATTTACTCAAAGAGTCGGGTTTGCCATATTACAATATCCTAAAAGTACCGCATCGCCGTTCGAAATTGGGTGTGTTAATGGATACTTTTATTAGGGATTGGCGGATGATGCGGTTCGTGAGGCAAAACGATATTGGATTGCTTACAGGCTCAACGGTTGAGGTGGCTCATGTGGGTTGGCTGATGCGAAAGGATTCCATCAACACGGGTGAGGATGATTTGGCGGTGGTTCCTCAGTTTGGGTATATTGCAGGTCCTTTTGTGAAATGCCATTTGGCTCCTGTGAGTTGCGATGTGGGCTTCTTGACAAAAAAATGCTATAAATATGCAGGTTACCATGAATTAGCTTATCTGCATCCCAACCATTTTACACCTGACAGAGCGGTTATTGAGAAATATTTTCCGATAAACTCGCCTTATTTTTTGATTCGTTTTTCCAATCTGAAGGCTTTCCATGATGGTGGCATCAAAGGTATCAACCCGGAAATCGCTCAGTATTTGATTGACATCTTGAAGCCATACGGACGCATCTATATTACCTCAGAACGCGAATTGGAACCCCAATTTGAACCGTATCGCATAAAAATCAACACTTTGGATATGCACCATGTGATGGCATTTGCAGAATTGTATATCGGCGATAGCCAGACGATGGCGGCAGAGTCTGGAGTTTTGGGTGTGCCTTTTGTTAGATATAATGATTTTGTGGGGCGTATTGGTTATCTGAACGAGTTGGAAAATGAGTATCATTTGGGATTCGGCATCAAGGCATCGGAACAAGGCTCTGCGGAGAAGATGTACCAAACTGTGCAAGAGATTCTTGATATGCCCAATCGTAAGGAAGAATGGCAGAGGCGTCGCCAAAAGATGCTCTCCGAGAAAATCGATTACGCCCAATTTCTGACTTGGTTCATTGAGAATTACCCGGAAAGCCAAAAGATTATGCGTGAGAATCCGGATTATCAATTTAGATTTAAATAAATAAGATGCATCATATCACTCTTATAGCGGGCGCACGCCCCAACTTCATGAAGATTGCCCCTTTGATTCACGCCATCCAGAAGGCAGAACAAGCGGGGAAGGATATCCATTATCGTCTTGTGCATACGGGTCAGCACTACGACCATCAAATGAGTGAGACCTTTTTTGAAGAACTCAATATTCCGAAGCCTGATGTGAATTTGGGCTGCGGCGGTGGAACCCAAGCCGAACAAACTGCTGCCATCATGGTGGCCTTCGAAAAAGACCTGATGGAGCACCCGACGGACTTGGTCTTGGTGGTGGGCGATGTCACTTCCACCATGGCGTGCTCCATTGTGGCAAAGAAGTTGTGCACAAAAGTGGCACATGTTGAGGCGGGCATCCGCTCATGGGACTTAACCATGCCTGAGGAAATCAACCGCATGGTGACCGACAGCTTGGCGGATTTCTTTTTCACCACGTCGGAGGTGGCCAATGCCAATCTTCGCCGTTTCGGGGTGGAGGAGAATAACCTGTTTTTTGTCGGCAATGTGATGATTGACACGCTGTTGGCGAACCGCTCTCGTTTTGTAAAACCTTCTGTCTATGACGAGTTGGAGCTTCAACCTCAACAATATATTGCGTTGACCATGCATCGTCCTGCCAACGTGGATGAAGCGGAAAAATTGAAACGGTTGATGAATGAGATTGTCACCAATGTATATGATTTGCCTATAGTTTTCCCGATACATCCACGCACGGCTAAGATCTTCAAGGATTTGGGCATTGATGCACCTAATCTGCACATTGTGGAACCAATGGGCTATTTGGAATTCAATTATTTGGTGGAACGCTCCAAGGCCGTTATTACTGACAGTGGTGGCATCACCGAGGAAACCACCGTAATGGGTGTGCCTTGCATTACCTTGCGCGATAATACTGAAAGACCCGAGACTTGTACAATTGGCACGAATGAGCTGATTGGGACAAATCCTGATGCCATCAAGCCTGCATTGGATAAACTTTTTGCAGGGCAATGGAAAAAAGGTGGAATCCCGCCGTTGTGGGATGGACATGCGGCTGAGAGGATTGTGGAAATACTACAGGGTTTATAGTTTATGGATTTCACGCTTCGGAAATACGAGGAGTTGCTTCAGAAACTGGTAGAATGCCACTATAATTTTGTCACCTTTGAAACTTATTGTCAACAAAAGGTGACATTGGGCAGACTCCCATACGTCATCCTTCGTCATGATGTTGATCTGAAAGCTGTCAACTCGTTGGCTACGGCACAAATAGAGCATTCCTTGGGCATCCAAGCCTCATATTACTTTCGTGTTGTACCGCAGAGCAACAAGCCGGAGATAATCAAGGCTATTGCCAATTTGGACCATGAAATCGGATACCATTACGAGGACATGTCGATTTGTGAAGGCGATACGCAAAAAGCCATTGCCCATTTTGAGAGGCAATTGGCGTACTTTAGGCAGTTCTATCCCGTGAAGACCATTTGCATGCATGGTGCGCCAAGAAGCAGGTTTGATGGGAAAGAGCTTTGGAAATCATTCGATTATCACGATTACGACATTATTGGTGAGCCGTATTTCGATGTTGATTTTTCCCAGGTCTTTTATCTTACAGATACGGGTCGTCGTTGGGATGGGTTTAACGTGAGCCTGCGTGACAAAGTGCCTGTCTATCAAGATGAATGGATTGGGAAAGGATTGGTCTACCATAACACTGACGACATTATACGAGCCGTTGAAAACGGCAGTTTCCCCAAACACTTGATGATGACTACGCATCCACAGCGATGGACGGACCAACGAGGTGAATGGCTTTGGGAATATCTGTCGCAGTCGGCAAAAAACGTGGTCAAACGGCTGATGATGCGACGAAGTTGATAAAATCCCTACATTTAAGCCTCGCTTTACACCTCCTTTCCGAAATTATTCGTATTTTTGCACGCTTTTACAACCAAGAATAGATAGTATATCGATGAAAAAGAGTAAGTTATTTTTGTTTTTCGCCTTGGCGGCAATGACCGTGATGGCGAGTTCATGCGTCACTTCGAAGAAAGTCCGCTATTTGCAGGACATGCCTGTGGAAGGCATGCCGCTCAACGAGTCGCTTGAGGCCACCGTCAGTCCCTTCGACGAGATGAGGATTTACGTGTTGAGCAATGCCGGAAAGGAAGACGAGTTGCTGAAACCTTTCAATGCCTTGGGCGGTAACATGAGCCAAGCCGGTAGCACCAACCAGGGCCTGGGCTATCTTGTGGACGTCAACGGCAACATCCAGTTCCCCGTTTTGGGCGAGCTTCATGTGGGCGGACTGACACGCCTGCAACTGCAAGACACCATCGCGACCCACCTGAAACGCAACGGCTACATCAAGGACCCGCTTGTGGTGGCCCGTTTCATGAACTTCAAGGTGTTCTTCCTGAGCAGCTCGGGCGGCAAGGTGCTCAACATCACCAACGAACGTTGCACCTTCCTCGAGGCTTTGGCCATGGCTGGCGGCTTGGACTTCTACACCCGCCGCGACCGCATCGGCGTGATGCGCGAGGTGGACGGCAAACGGGTGGTGCACTACCTCGACCCTCGCTCCACATCGGTGTTCAACGACGAGTTTTACCTGCTCCAACAAAACGACATCATCTTCACCGAGGACTATGCCCACCGTTTCATCAGGGAGACCTATTCCAACTGGACCATCCTCTTCACCGGAATCACCACGTTGGCCTCGATGGTCATGCTCTATCTCAGCCTGTCCAAACAATTCCAGCGTTAGCCTCAAAGGTGATGCTTAAGTCAAGACTTTCTTAACAAATTGAAATAAAACGATTTATGTCAACGAATAATATCGAAAACCAAAACAAGAGCCAGAATCCCAACGACATCAATGCGTTCTTCGACGAGGATGCCAACAGCGGCTTCAAGTTCAAGGACATGGTGTATCTCATCCTGCACAACCTGCATTGGTTTGTGCTGTTTGCCGCAGCGGGTGGCATCATCGCCTACTACATGGTGCACAAGCAGGAAAGGATCTATTCCAGCTCGGCATCCATCCTGATCAAGACGGCAGCCAGTGGCGGCTCCGAGTCGTACCGTGGCTCATCGACCTTGACGTCCATTGCGGGTCCAGGCCTTTTTATCAGTACGGTCAACAACGAGATTATGGTGATGAAGTCGCAAGTTAATATGGAGAATATGGTGCGCCAGCTGAACCTGAACGTGGGGTATTCCTATAAGACAAAGGTGTCACGTCGTAACAGAGACCTTTACAAGGAATCGCCTGTGGAGGTGGAATTCCCCGATTTGGACGAACAGGCCTATGCCTCGTTTTCGGTGAAGCCCGTCGATGAAGAACATGTTGTGCTTGAAGATTTTGGCGGCGACATCCCTTCGATGAAGGTCAGGCTTAACGACACAGTGATTTCACCCGTGGGCAAGATTATAGTGAAACCCACTTGGCGTTATGCCGATTTCACTAACACTTCCATCATGGTCGTTCATAGCTCGGTTTCGTCGGTGGCTTCTGCCTACCGTTCGCGCATCGGTGTCAGACGCGACAACGACAAAAACGCCATCTTACGGCTCTCGGTGAGTGATACATCTCCTACGCGCGCCGCCGACGTGCTGAATGCCTTGATGGATGTCTACAACAGGGAATCCATTGAAGACCAACAGCGTGTGCTCGACTATACGGAAAAATTCATCAACGACCGTATTGATTTCCTGATGTCTGACATCAAGGAATACGAAGAGGTTTCGGTCGACTTCAAGCAGAGCCACAACATCATCGACACGAAGAGCTTCGGACAGGCATATGTGGCCACCAGCACCGCTTTGACGGAAGAAGCCAAAAAACTTGACCAACAGGCCGAGATGGTGCGGTATCTGCTCAATTTCGCGAAAAACAACATCGACCAGATGATTCCGGTTGGCGTGGTGAATGTTTCGGCAGAAGCCTCATCCATCATTAAGAAGTATAACGACAACCTCGTTAAGATTGAGAAATACAAGGCAGATGGTACCATCAACAACCCTGTGGCACAAGAGCTCTTGGCTGAACAGGCCAATATCCACGCAAGTATCATCACGATTCTTCAGACCAATTTGGATGGCTTGGAAGACCGTATCGAAGCCGCCAACCGTGAGCGCAACATCGCCAACTCGCAAATCAAGAGCGTTCCTGTCGCACAGCTGGAGCTGAACTCGGTGGAACGTATGCAGGGCGTCAAGGAGAAACTGTATCTCCAGCTCCTCACCAAGCGCGAGGAGCTGCTGATGACCAGCCCCCAGCTGGAGGCCACGGGTAAGGTGATCGACTATGCCTATCCCAACAACAAGCCCGTTGCACCTAACGAGAAACGTTCGACGCTTATCGGTATCTTGATTGGCCTTGCCATCCCTGTTGTTTTCCTCGTGCTGAAGAACTTGTTGGACACCACAATTCACGACCGTGTCGACGTGCAGAAGTCGTCGAACGTGCCTTTCTTGGGCGACATCCCGTTCCAAGGTGGCACTCCCGACCATGCCATCATGGTGAAGGAGAACGGGCGCGACTCGCTGTCGGAGTCGTTCCGCCTGATCAGGTCGAGCTTGGAATACATGAAAGACCGCAAAGACGGGGCGCACGTCATCATGTTCACGTCGTTCATGGTGTCGTCGGGTAAGACTTTCGTCTCCACCAACTTGGCCACGAGTTTCGCCTTGGCAGCCCGTAAGACGGTTATCGTCGACTTGGATATCCGTAAAGGTACCTTGTTCAAGGTGTTTGGCGTTGGCACGCGGGCGGGCATCTCCAACTACCTGTCGGGTAAGACTGATTCGGTCGACGACATCATCCACTCCGATCCCAATACACCCAATTTGGATGTCATCTTCTCTGGCCCTGTGCCGCCCAACCCCGCTGAGTTGCTGATGAGCACCCGATTG
>CAMKAR010000018.1 GCA_946410535.1 uncultured Bacteroidales bacterium | reverse complement strand
AGGAATATGGTTTTGGCCGATGTAAGGCAGCATCTCCGCATCGAAAAGCCCGCCCGAGATGTCGTTGATGAGGTCGGCACCTTCGCCGATGCAGGCCTCGGCCACGTTTTTCCTGAACGTGTCGATGGAAACAAGCGCGTCAGGAAAACGTTTCCTGATGGATTTCAGAATCGGAACGACGCGCTCCATCTCCTCCGCTTCTGTGGCGATGGCGTTGTTGGGTCGAGTGGAGCATCCGCCGATGTCGATGAAGTCGGCACCTTCGTCGAGCATTTGCCCAACGTGTTGCAAGGCATTGTACATCAGGTTGTAGCGACCACCGTCGGAGAACGAGTCGGGTGTCACGTTGAGGATGCCCATCACGGCGGGACGGTCGAAAATGTAAGATTTACGCTTTGAAAAAAGTTGCATCATCGAAAAAAGTATTATTTTTGCAAAAATACATTTTTCATGCAAAAGCACGATACAAAATCCCAATTTCACGCGGTGTTGGCGCAATGCCGCAAGATGTTTGTCGACAAGATGAAGGACTATGGACCGGCTTGGCGCATCCTGCGGACACCTTCGATAACCGACCAGATTTTTATCAAGGTGAAGAGAATCAGGACGTTGCAAACGACTTCGGAACGCATGGTCGACGAAGGCATCGAGCCTGAGTTCATCGGCATCGTCAACTATGCGGCGATGGGTGTCATCCAACTGCGCCTCGGCGTGGTCGACCAGCCCGATTTGAGTGCCGACGAGGCCACCGAATGGTTCGACAAGGTGACCAACGAGGCCTACGAGCTGATGACACGCAAGAACCACGACTACAGCGAGGCCTGGCGCGACATGCGCGTCAGCTCAATTACCGACCTGATTATGAGCAAGGTGCTGCGTACTAAGAGCATCGAAGACCACGGAGGCAAGACGCTTGTATCCGAAGGACTCGACGCCAACTATTACGATATGATCAACTATGCTGTTTTTGCCTTGATTTTGATGGGCGAGGAGGTGCGCGATGAGAAATAAGAAGTCAACGGCCATTGCGTGGGCAAGTATTTTGGCGGCCCTTGCCTCGGCGGTAGGGATTTTTTTCCTGCCTGAATATCGGTTTTGGTTTTTGGCCATCCTTTTGCTTAACTTATTGGTTGCCACCGTTTTCAACAAAAGATACAGCAACTTTGCGCTGGTCGTTTGCCGTTTTTTGGTGGGTGCCTTGTTCATTTTCAGCAGTTTCACCAAGGGTGTCGACCCGTTAGGAACGAAATACAAGATGCTCGACTACCTTGCGGTTTATGGCATGACATGGCTCAACGATGCGGCTTTGGTGCTGGCTTTCTTGTTGATTTTGGCTGAGTTTATCGTCGGCATCTGCCTGTTGACCAATATTTTGCCCCGATTGGCGACATTGGGCGCGACCTTGCTGATGTTGTTTTTCACCTTCACGACGCTCTTTGATGCGCTCTACGACCTCGTGCCCGATTGCGGCTGCTTCGGGACGGCCATCAAGATGAGCAACTGGCAGACGTTTTACAAGAACTTGGTCATCGATGCGGTGCTTATCCCGCTGGTATTGAACAACAAGCAGTTGAAAAACAGCCTTAAGTTGCCTACCCAATTTATCATTGCCATTGCCTATGCCATGGCTTTTCTGGCGTTTGAGGTTTACAACTACCGGCACCTGCCCGTGGTTGACTTCATGAACTGGAAAGTGGGTAAGCAGATGAATGCCGAACCTGCCGAACCAAGTCGTATCTACTTGACTTACAGAAACAAGGCAACGGGCGAGACCCAAGAATACCTTTCGCCCAACTATCCTTGGAACGACTCGGTGTGGATGTCGCAATGGGAGTTTGTCAACCAAAGGACCGAAGGCGGAAACAACTATCTTGGTTTCAGCGCGTTGGATGAAGACGGAAACGACGTCACTGCCGACATCCTCGCCACCGAAAACCTTTTGATGTTCACTTCCAATGACTTGTCGACGTTGACCGAGAAGGATTGGGCTAAGATTGGCGACCTCAACAAGGCGGCCCAGCAAACCGACTACACTGTGATTTGGATCGTTGCCAACAATCCTGAATATGTGGAGCAGCTTCGCGAAAACAAAGGATTCGTTTTTGAGGTGTATTATGGCGACGAGCTGGAAATCAAGACGATAGTCCGCTCCAACCCAGGCCTGATTTGGCTCGACAGCGGATTGGTGAAAGACAAATGGAGTGTGTTCGACTTCGATGACGCTTTGAAGGTGTTGTTCTAAAATGGGCAGTTATATCATCCGAAAGTTGCTTTACGGTGTCGCGGTGCTTTGGGGCGTCGCCACATTGGTGTTTTGCCTGTTCAACATCTTGCCTGGCGACCCCGCCCAAATGATGCTCGGCCAACGCGCCGACAAAGAATCGGTGGATGCCATTCGCGAAGAGTTGGGGTTGAACCAAAGTCTTGGTAAACAATATGTTGACTACCTGAACGATTTGGTCCCAATCTCGTTCTACAATCTCTCTAAAGGTACGCAAAAATTGGAAAGGATTGGACGTTATGCCGAAATTGCCACCATCGGCTCTACGGCCATCGTGCTGAAAGCGCCTTATTTACGCATGTCGTACCAAAGCAAGCGCAAGGTGTCCGACATTTTGGGCGAGGCTTTCCCAAATACCTTGCTGCTGGCGTTTGTCTCCATCTCCATCGCGATGGTCCTGGGATTGGCCATCGGCATCCTGACAGCGGTGTTCAACACCAAGTTCCTCAACAAGTTGACGCTATTCGTCACCACCATTGGCATGTCGTTGCCATCGTTTTTCGCGGCCATCCTGATGGCTTGGATTTTCGGCTTCCTACTCGAACATTGGACGGGATTGGGCATGACGGGAAGTCTCTACACCGTCGATGAATACGGGCGTGGGGAGTTCCTCAGCCTGCGCAACCTCATCTTGCCCGCCTTGACGTTGGGGATGCGCCCCTTGGCGGTTGTCACCGAGCTGACGCGCACATCGTTGCTCGAAGCCTTGTCGATGGACTATGTGCGAACGGCACGCGCCAAAGGCCTGAAGCCGTTCCGCATCATCTGCATCCATGCCTTGCGCAATGCGTTGAACCCAGTGGTGACGGCGGTTTCGGGCTGGTTTGCCTCGTTGCTGGCGGGCGCGGTCTTTGTGGAATACGTCTTCGACTGGAAGGGCATCGGTGTGGTGGTGGTCGACGCGCTCGACAAGTACGATTTTCCCGTCATCATGGGGGCGGTGCTGCTCATCGCTGTCATGCTGATCGTCGTCAATATCTTGGTCGACATCGTTTATGGCATCATTGACCCGAGAGTGAGGATAAATGCGTAAGTTGTTTGTTTTCAAGAAAATCTGATAGTGAACGTACTGCCTTCGCCTTCGGTAGAAGTCACTTTGAGTGTCGCACTATGTTTCTCCAAAATGGACTTGGAGAGCGCGAGGCCGATGCCGTTGCCCGAGAACGAGGCCGCGTTGGAAGCGCGGTAGAACGGCTCGAAAACGTGCGGCAGGTCGGCGGCGGGAATGCCGATGCCGAAGTCGATGACCTCGATGCGGCGTTGTCGCGCCTTGACGACAATCGGCTGGCCATCAGCGTATTTCCTTGCGTTTTTCACGATGTTGCCGATGGCGATTTGCAGTAGTTCCTCGTTGATTTGTACGCTGAAATCGTCAATGATTTCAACCTGCGTGTTGTCGTCGGCAAAGCGGCTGAGGAACGGACCGATTTCCAGTTCGGGTGCGTCCTCCGACTCGCTTTTGTTGTGTGAAAAATACAGCAGTTGCTTAATTATCTTGATGATACGGTCGGTTTCCTTGCTGATTTTGGTCAAGGAGTTGCGGTATTCTTCGGGCGACCGCTCGCGCATCAGGGCCACTTCGCACTCGCCTTGGATGGCCGTCAACGGGTTGTTGATTTCGTGCGAGGCGTTGTTGACAAACAGTTTTTCGGTTTGGTAGTCTTGGTCGATGCGGTCGATCATCCGTGCAGCGTAGAGGCGGCTGATGAGGAACAGCACCACCGAGGCGACGGCGATGAGCAGCGCCAACGCCCACCTGATGCTGCGCGAAATCTGTTCGCCGTAGGGGTTGCGGCTGAAGACGGCCACGGCAAAAGTGCCTTCGTTGTCGTAGTAAATCAAGGCCGTGCCCACCTCCTCGCCGACGCGAAAATTGACGACCTCGCCTTTGTAGAGTGCTTCCAACTGCCTTTCGCTCAGAAATTTGTGTAGTTCGATGTTGGCGCTGTCGCGGTCGGCGGTGTTGATGAAAACCTCGCGCGAAGTGGGGATGGAGTTTTGGCGGCGTTGGATAACGTTCTGGTAGCGGATGGAGTCGAGTTCGTCTTTCTCGAAACGCTCCATCGCCACGATTTGCGTTTTTTCACTTAAATACCTGTAATACAGCGTTTCCGTGTAGCGCGACGACAGGATGAAGAACACGCCGCAGGCGATGAGCACCAGCCCGATGGTGATGAGCGTGTAGATGAGCGATATTTTTCGGCTGGGTTTCATGGCTCAAGCGGGGCTTTTCATCATGTAGCCGACGCCCGTCAGCGTGTGGATGAGCTTGGCGGGGCAGGGGTCGTCGATTTTGCTGCGGAGGTATTTCACATACACATCGACGATGTTGGTGTTGGTGTCGAAGTCCTTGTCCCACACGTCTTTAAGCAGTTGCTGTCGCGTGAGCGGCTCGTCGTGGTGGGCGATGAAGTATTCCAGTAGGCGGAACTCCTTGGTGCTGAGTTCCACGTTCAGTTCGCCTCGTGTGGCGCGATGGGTCACGGGGTCGAGGGTGAGGTCGGCGAAGGCGGTGGCGCGGTCTTTCTTCATGGCCTCAACCCGCCGGAGCAAGGCCTCGATGCGAGCCAGCAACTCCATGAACTTGAAGGGTTTGGCGAGGTAGTCGTCGGCACCGGCATGGAGTCCCATCACGATGTCGTCGGTCGTGTTGAGCGCGGTGAGCATCAAAACGGGCGTGGCGTAGCTTTGGTGTTGGCGCAGCTTGCGGCACAGGTCGAGGCCGTTTAGTCCGGGCATCCGGATGTCGAGGACGACGAGGTCGAAAGTGCTGTTGGTCAGCATTTCCCAGGCTTGCAGGCCGTCGTTGGCGGTGGCCACTTCATAGCCGAAATCACTCAGGCCTCGGCTCACAAAGTCACGGATGCCTTCCTCGTCTTCCGCTATCAAAATTCTTTCCTTGCTCATGGTGCGGCAAAAGTACGCTTTTTTACAATTTCCTCATCCTCAGCTTGCCGTTTTTGTCGAACAGGCGCTTTTTGTACACCGCCTCGACCACCAAGGGGAACACGAAGAGCGAGAAGAACGTGGCCGTGACGAGGCCGCCGATGATGACGATGGCCAACGGGCGCTGGCTCTCGGAGCCGATGCCGTGGCTGAGCGCGGCGGGCAACAGGCCGAGCGTGGCCATCATCGCGGTCATCAGGATGGCGCGGGTGCGGCTGCGCATTCCGTTGGCGACGGCATCGGGCAGGGGCTGTCGTCGCCGCAGGTTGTGCTTGATGTCGGTGAGCATGATGACGCCGTTTTGGATGCAGATGCCGAACAGACAGATGAACCCGATGCCGGCGGAGATGCTGAAGTTGAAGCCCGTCAGCCACAGGATGAGTAGTCCGCCGACGGCGGCTGCCGGCACGTTGAGCAGCACAAGGAGCGCGTCGCGACCACTGCCGAAAAGCACATACAAGATAATGAAAATGAGCAGAATGCTGATGGGCACCACTTGTGCCAAACGCTTCGAGGCGCGTTTTTGGTTCTCGAAGTCGCCGCTCCACTCGATGCGGTAGCCCGACGGCAGGCTGACGGCCTCGGCCACCTTTTGCCGCGACTCATCGACCGCCGAGCCCATGTCGCGTCCGCGCACCGAGAACTTGACGGCGCAATACCTTTCGTGGTTCTCGCGATAGACGATGAGCGGCCCCGTGATGGTGCGGATTTCGGCCAGCTCGCCGATGGGAATCATCGCGCCGTTGCAGGCCGGCACCTTGATTTGCGCAATCTGCGCCTCGTCGCTGCGGAACGGCTTGTCGTAGCGCACCACGAGGTCGAACTTGCGCTCCTCCTCGAACACCTGCGAGGCCGCCTTGCCGCCGATGGCCATCTCGATGGTGCGTTGCACGGCTTCCTTATCCACGCCGTAGCGCGCCAGCTTCGCCTCGTCGATTTCAATCCTCAGTTCGGGCTGCCCGATGTTGCGGATCACGCCGAGGTCGGCAATGCCACGGATGGGTTCCATCGTGTTGAAGATTTGTTGCGCAAGTCGCTCGCTTTCATACAAATCGGGGCCGAACACCTTGGCCACGATGGCGCCTTTCACGCCGCTGACGGCCTCCTCCACGTTGTCGGAGATGGGCTGCGAGAAGTTGAAGTCGATGCCGGGATAAACGGCCAATGCCTTGTCGATGTCGGCGATGAGGCGTTCCTTGTCCTTGCTCTTGCCGCCGTCGAGTTTCACGAAAAGCTCGATGTTGTAGAAGCCCGTGGCGTCGGTGCCGTCGTTGGGCCTTCCGGTCTGGGTCATCACCTCGCTCACTTCGGGGAAGGCCATCACGCGGTGGCGCAGGTCGTCGGCGATGCTGACGCTTTCCGTCAGCGAGATGCTTTGTGGCAGCGTGGCGCGGATGTAGATGGAGCCTTCGTCCATCTGCGGCAGAAACTCGGTGCCGAGCAGGAAAAACACGCCCAGTCCGGCCACCATTAGGGCGCAGCACACGACGATGGTTTGCGGTCGGTGGCTGTGGAAGAAGTCGAAGATGTGGTTGGCGCCGCCCGTGACGACCTCAAGGAAGCGGTTCTTTTTCTCGCGCACGTTCTTTTTTAACAATAATGACGACAGCACGGGCACCAAGGTCAGCGTGGCAATCAGTGCGCCGAGCAACGCGAAACCGAGCGTGAACGCCAGCGGCGAGAACATTTTGCCCTCCACTTTTTGGAACGAGAAGATGGGAATGAGCGCGGTGATGATGATGAGCTTGGCGTAGAACACGCTCTTGGCCTTGTTGCGGGCGGTGAGGCGGATGGCGCCGCTCTTGCTCCAGCGGTTGAAGGCGGCCATGCCCATCTCACGCGCTTTCTCGTCGAGCATCACGAAAAGGGCTTCCACCATGACCACCGCGCCGTCGATGATGATGCCGAAGTCGATGGCGCCCATCGAGAGCAGGTTGGCGTTCATGCCGAACAGGTGCAGGCAGATGAAGGCGAACAGCAGCGCCAAGGGAATGACGGCGGCCACGATGACGGTGGTGCGCCAGTCGCGCATGAACAGCAGCACCACCAAGGTGACCAGCAGAATGCCCTCCAACACGTTGTGCAGCACGGTTTTGACGGCCAAGTTCACCAAGTCTTCGCGGTCGTAGAACGCCTCGATGCGCACACCTTCGGGCAACTCGCGCTCTACTTCGGCGATCTTTGTTTTCAGCGCGGCGATGACCTTTTCGGGGTTCTCGCCCTTGCGCATCACGACGATGCCTTCGACCACGTCGCTGTCGTCGCCTCTGCCCACTTGGCCCAAACGGGGCTGGCACGACTCCGACACCTGCGCGACATGGCGCACAAGGATGGGCGTGCCCTTGATGTTTTTCACCACGATGTTGCCGATTTCCTCGGTGTTGTTGATGATCCCGATGCCGCGCACGACGTAGGCCTGCCCGCTTTTCTCGATGATGTCGCCGCCCACATTGACGTTGCTGTTGGCGATGGCCTCGAACAGCTCGATGGACGAGATGCCGTATTGCGCCAGCAGGTTGGGGTTGAGGCTCACCTCGAAGGTCTTCACCTCGCCACCGAAGCTGACGATGTCGGCGATGCCCGGAACGGAGCGCAAACGCCTGTCAATCACCCAGTCTTGCAGCGTTTTCAGTTCGCGCACGGTGTGGCGGTCGCTTTTCAGGGTGTAGCGGAACACCTCGCCCGTGGGTCCGTAGAGCGGCTGCACGTCGGGGTCGGCGCCTTCGGGCAAGTCGGCATCGGCGAGCATGTTGTACACTTGCTGGCGGGCAAATTGCGCGTCGGCGTGGTCTTCGAAGATGACGGTCACGACGGAGAGGCCGAACAGCGTCGTCGAGCGGATGTCGGTCTTCTGCTGCACCGAGTTCATCGCGATTTCGATGGGGATGGTCACGAACTTCTCGATCTCCTCGGCGGAACGGCCCGGCCATTGCGTGATGATGATGACCTTCGTGTTGGTCACGTCGGGGAAGGCATCGACGGGCGTGTCCGTGAAGCACCAAACGCCATAGACCACGGCCACGAGCGTGACCACTAGAACCAAGTACTTGTTTTTCAGCGAACCGCTGATGATTTTGTCGATGAAACTGCTCATGGCTTCAGTTCGTTATAGATGAGCAATGCGTTGCGGTTCACCACCCGCTGGCCTATGTTCAGGCCGCTTTGGATGTAGGCCATCGCGTCGGACGAAAGCGCCACTTCCACCTCCTGAAGGCGGAACTTGCCCTCCTCGCTGACCACGAGGAAGTTTTTCCCGTTCTCAAACACCACCGCGCTCGACGGCACGGCGGGCAGGGTAGGGGTGTCGGCTTTCGGCAGGATGCGGATGTTGGCGAACATGCCGGGCCGGAGCCGCAGGCTGGGGTTGTCGAGGACGACGCGCACTTTCATCGTCTTGCTTTTCGCGTCGAGCGCACCGTAAATCTTGTCGATGGTGCCGCGATAGGTCTCGCCGGGCCACGCGAC
The DNA here is from genome assembly GCA_946410535.1 of uncultured Bacteroidales bacterium. The sequence goes on along the minus strand of CAMKAR010000018.1, from coordinate 5,551 downwards.
GACCTCCACTTCCACCTCCGCGCCCTCGCCGATGCGGTAGATGTCGCTTTCGTAAACGTCTGCCACGGCCCAAACGGTGTTGAGGTCGGCGATGACAAAGGCCTCCTCGCCGGCGGAGATGAACATGTTGCTGTAAATCGATTTTTTCAGCACGATGCCGTCGATGGGCGAGGTGAGGCGGGTGGAGACTTGCCCCGTGTAGCCGTTGATGTTGGCCACCGATTGCAGGCGATCGAGGTTCGACTTCGCGATGTGGAGGCGTGTGCGGGCCTCGGCCACTTCGCGTTCCGAGGTCAGGCCGTCCTCGAAAAGGTGTTCCTGCATGGTCAGGTCGCGCTGGGCCAATTGTTTCTCGGCCTCGGCCTCCTGAATCTCGCGGAGGTGGTCGGCGGCGTCGGTGCTGTGGACCACGGCGAGGACGCTGCCTTTTTTTACCTCGTCGCCGATTTCGGCCTGCACGTTCTGCGTCTTGCCGCCAAAGGGCGAGACGACGTGCGCCATCTTGCTCTCGTTGGGCTTGATTTTGCCGCTGAGGGTGAGGCTGCTCTGCGCCTTACCTTCCGTGGCCTCGACCACGGAGATGACTTCCTCGACGGAACGTGTTGTTTGCTGCGGCGGTTCGCTTTCGCTGTGGCAACCTTGCAAGGCGGCGGCCAAGAGTAGGATTGTGGTGAATTTGTTGGTTTTCATAGGATTATCTTATATTGATGATTTCTTCTCCGTAGGCTTCATTGAGGTCGATGGCGGACTGGATGACGGCATTGCGGTCGTCGATGAGGAGGAGTTGCGTGTCGCGGTAGGCTTCGTAGATGCTGATGAAGTTGAGGAGCGAGATGTCGTGGCTGAGCAGCCGTCGCTCGATGCCTTCGGGCGTGAAGGCGGCGGCAGCGGTGCTTTTTGCGTCGTGGAGCAGGGCGAGTTGCCGCTGCAATTTGCTGTGACACAGGCCGATTTCCGCGCTGACCTTGTTTTTCAGCGCTTCCTCCTTGATTTCCGACTGTCGGAGCATGGCCTGAGCCACCTTGATGTTGCCTTGGTTGCGGTCGAAGACGGGCAGGGAGAGTTTCATGCCGACGCCCCAGAAGTCGCGGCAGATGTTGCCGTTTTTGTCGTATTCCGCCTTCACGCTGAGGTTGGGCAGGGCGTTGGCGCGTTGCAGCCTCAGGTCGTGTTCTGCGGCTTGCTTTGCGCTTTGCAGGGCGAGCATGTCGGGGCGCGACGCGCCGATTTGTTCCAAAGGCGCGGCCATGTTGGTCAGGTCGTTGAGGATGCCGTTTTCGTCCAAGTCCACGCCAAACGGGGCGTATTGCCTCATGCCGAGAATCAGCCGCAGGTCGTTCTTGCGCTGTTCCAGTTGTGTCATCCATTCGTTCTGTTCGTTGGAGAGTTGCAGTTTGACGGCCTCCATGCGGATGAGGTCCATTTTGGAGAGGTTGCCTTGGGCTTCTTGTTGTCGGTAGGCGGCGAGGATGCGCTCCACCGAGCGGATTTCGTCGTCGAAGACGGCGGTTTTCTGTGTCAGGAAATGGATGTCGGCCATGGTGCGGTGGAGTTCCATTTTCAGCTGGTAAGCCGTCCATTGCCTCTCGTGACCGCTCATTTCCGCGAGGGCGCTTTGCCTCCCGATGCGTTGTCGCCGTTGTCCCCCGATGGGGATGGGCTGCTCGATGGCGATGTAGGTCTCGCCCTCCCGCGACGGGTCGAAGTAGCGGCCTGTCAAAGGGTTATAAACGTTGTAAAGGAAATCGACTTCGGGATTCTCGAAACGCCGCTCTTGCTGCAACGCCGACTTCGCGGCTTCCTCCTCGAGCGTGGCGATTTGCAGCGCGGGATTGCGCTCAATGAGCATTTGCTCGGCTTCGCTTACGGTAATCTTGTTTATAACGGATTGGCTCTGTTGGCAATAAACGGTTCCGCAAACAACAATTGCAATAACGAAAAGTGATGTTTTCAAACGGTTCATCGGCAAGGGTTTTGTGGCGGCAAAAGTAGCGGGAAAGGGAGCGTGAAACAGGCTGTTTCCATTAGAAAACACTTAAACCAAATTAGAAATTTCTAATCTGTTCCGTGTTTTTGCGGTTTATTGCGTACATTTGCGGCGCAAAACAGAGAATCATGGACAAAATCGGAAAATATGGGTTTATGGCCGAGCCGTTCCATTGCGACTTTTCGGGACGGATGTTTCTCGGTCATCTTGGCAATCAGATGCTCAACGCAGCCGATTTCCATTCCACCGACCGTGGCTTTGGGATGAAATACCTGATGACCATCAAACGGTCGTGGGTGCTGTCGCGATTGGCCATCGAAATGGAGGAAATGCCCTCGCAATATGAACGTTACAGCATCGAGACTTGGGTTGAAAGCGCGATGAAGTTCTTCACGAGCCGCAATTTTTGCGTTTCTGACAGCAACGGGCGGGTCTATGGCTATGGCCGTTCCATCTGGGCCATGATTGATACGGAGACACGCCAGCCTACCGATATTTACGCCATCGACAACGGCGCCATCGACAAGTGGATTGTGGCCGACAAGCCTTGTCCCATCGAAAAAAGCAGCCGTGTGAAAATGACGGAAAACGCTGGTTTTGTGCGTTGCATCGACATCAACTACAACGACATCGACATCAACGGGCACGTCAACTCGGTGAAATACATCGAGCATGTGCTTGATTTGTGGGACGTTGCGTGGTATCGCGAACATCGTCTCAAGCGGTTTGAGATTGCCTATGTCGCTGAGGCGCACCAAGGCGACAAGATGGGTTTCTATGGTGAACAAACCGCTGAAAACGAGTATTGTGTCCGTTTGGTCAAGACTGAGTCAGGCGAACAAAACGCTGTTGAGGTCTGTCGTTGCAAGTTGGTATTCAGTTGATCATCCACGAAACGCCTGCGCCAATGCCGTAGTGCTTGCCGAAATTCCTGAAATCCATGTCGGCTTCGATGTCGAGTTGCACGCGCCGCGAAACCAACCAGGTCAGGCCAAATTCCGTCATGTGTTGGCTTTTTTCCTCCCGATGCAGGTAATGGTACGTCTCGATGAAGGCGCCAAGGCTTTCCGTGATGTTGCCGCCAAAACCTATGGCGAGGAAGGTCTTGGGGGCAGCCGTCTCGCCGTCCCATTCCAATCCAGCGTTATAGCAAAGCCAGAAGCGTTCGCCGATGGCATGTTCAAAGATGGCATACATCGCGGGAGCGAGGTGGGAGGGAAGTTGCTCCTTGGTCCCCACATGGGGCGACTTGAGTTCGGCCAAAAAACCGACCGTCGGGATGATGCCGTGACCTTCGTTCAGCTTGAACTTCACCCCAGCCGTGAGCGGGCCTACGCCAAAAGTGGGTCTTGGCTCAAGGCCGTCATAGGATAGCAAGAAGTCGGAACCCAAGCGCAATTCCATGTTCTCGAAAAGACCGTACCTGAGTATCGTGCTGTTGAGGGTGACAGTGCGTTCGCCATCAGGCATCGACTCGAAAGCGAAGCCGTTGTCCCAAGTGATTTTATGGTGTTGCACGACAGCTGCCCAATAGGTGAATCCCGGTCGGTCGGGGACGACGGTCGGGAGTTCGTCTTGGGCATGGCAAATGCCGAAAACCAATGTCAGGCCAATAAGTAATGATAGTTTCTTCATCAAATCATTGAGTTGTAAAATGAATTTTTGGGAATTGAAGCAACAAAGATAGTAAAACTTTTGTGTGGTTATGGAATATTTCGTATTTTTGTCCTTTTAAAAAATCGTCATCTTTGGTTATAAACCATTGAATATTAAATCTTTAAATCATAAATCTGAAATAATAATCTTATGAGAAGCAAAATCGTAGCAGGAAACTGGAAAATGAACCTCACTTTCGATGAGGCCGAAACTTTGGTCGACGACATCCTTGACCGCCTTGACGAGCAGGACGAGCTGAACTGCGAGGTCATCATCTGCCCGCCGTTCCCTTATCTTGAGATGCTGACGGACTATGAGTTTGACGAACAACGCTTTAACGTGGGCGCACAGAATTGCAGCGCCTTCGACAAGGGTGCCTACACGGGCGAAGTCTCGGCCAAAATGCTGAAATCTATCGACGTGGACTACTGCATCGTCGGTCACAGCGAACGCAGAAAATATTTCGGCGAGACCAATGAAATCCTTGCAGAGAAAGTCAACCGCTTGATTGAGAATAATATGTCGCCTATCTATTGCGTGGGCGAAGTGCTTGAGGAACGCGAAGCGGGTCGCCATTTCGATGTGGTTAAGGAACAGCTGGAGAAAGGCTTGTTCCACCTCGACGGCGATGCCATCTACGACACGATTATCGCCTACGAGCCCGTGTGGGCCATCGGCACGGGCAAGACTGCCACGCCCGAACAGGCACAAGAGATGCATGCCTACATCCGTTCGCTGATCAAGGAGCATTACGACGAAGCCACGGCTGACGAAATCCGCATTCTCTACGGCGGCAGCTGCAACGCCAAGAACGCCACCGAGCTGTTCTCGCAGCCTGATGTCGACGGTGGCCTCATCGGTGGCGCATCGCTAAAGGCCGACGACTTCGTATCCATTTGCAACCAAGCCTCACATATCGGAGAAGAATAATATCGGTTTTCAACACGACTGGCCATGAATTAACCACAAATTTACATTAATTCATTTCTGATAATTCGTGGTATATTCGTGATTATTCGTGTATAACAAAAAGAATGATGAAGACATTCGAGTATTCGTTTACTGCGCCAGGCTCCGATATTCAACACGATATGTTAGTGTCGATGCTGGCTGAAATCGGCTTTGACTCGTTCATGGACGATTCAATGGGGCTAAAAGCCTATTGCTCAGCCGAAAACCGCAACGATGATGCCGTGGAAAGCCTGTTGGCCGACCCTGCGTTTTTCGACGTTCATCTGCTGAAAGTGGAGGAGATGCCCGACAAGGACTGGAACGAGCTTTGGGAAGCCTCGTACCAGCCCGTGGTGGTCAACGAGCGGTGCCGTGTGCGTGCGCCATTCCACGCCCCTGACCCGAGTTTTGAGTTCGACCTCGTCATCGAGCCTAAGATGTCGTTTGGAACGGCCAACCATGAGACCACTTCGCAAATCATCCAGCTGATGCTTGAGACTGATTTTCAAGGAAAAACGGTCTTGGACATGGGCAGTGGAACGGCAGTGTTGGCGATTTTGGCCAAAAAATTGGGCGCGGCCCACACCGTTGCCATCGACAATGACGAATGGGCCTATCGCAACGCCTTCACCAACTGTGAGTTGAACGGCATCAGCGATATTGAGATTGTGCTCGGCGATGCTTTGTCCATCAGCGGAAAGTTTGATGTTATTTTGGCCAACATCAACCGCAACATCCTCCTGCGCGACATGCACTATTATGTTGCCGCCATGCCCCCCGAAGCCCGTATCTTCTTTAGTGGCTTCTACACAGAGGATTTGGACAGCATCAAGTCCGAAGCCGAACGTTTGGGACTGCGCTATTGTCGCCACCTGAGCCGCAACAATTGGGTGGCTGCCGAATTTTGTAAATAACTGGTTTTTAATCCGTAAAGAATGAAAAAAGGAATCCTGATCA
>CAMKAR010000017.1 GCA_946410535.1 uncultured Bacteroidales bacterium | reverse complement strand
GCGCCCTTGGAGCAAGCCGTCAAAAAAGCCAAGGGTTTCACGTTGGACACCCATAACGCCTTGAAACGGGTACCCAATGGCTATCCCAAGGACCATCCCTACGCAGAGTTCCTCAAACAGCGCGACTGGCTGCTGGTGAAGGAAGTCGATGACAAACACCTCTACAGCCCCAATCTGGTGGAATGGGTCCTTGAAGAGTTCAAGAAGACCAAGGACTTCTGCCAGTGGCTGAACCGTTCTTTTTGATCGTTGTTGAAAATATTTTTTCGAGAAAGGTGTTTAAGATATCAAAAATGTTGTTATTTTTGCAGCGAAACAATAAACAACATTTATCGTGAAGAAGGATTTGATTCAGGAAGCGAGGCGTTATGTGGCCAATGCAGAGAAAACACTAAATGAAAACGGGTGTTACAACAAGGAGCTGAAACAATATGAAGATGAGAAATATGTCCGTGCCGCTGGGCATTATCTGTGGCATGCGGTATTGCTGGCCTTGGATGCCGTGTTCGACGTCAGGGCCGACCGCCGCACTCGGGTGGATATACGTGACTATTATGAGGCTGTGAGAAAAAGGGATAAGAAGCTGTTGGCTTTAGTGAACAACAGCTATAACACCATGCATCTGTCCATGGATTATGACGGCAATTCACGTAAAAAGGTGTGTGATGACGGCATTTCCCTGGCAAACGACATCATCAACCGCTGCGCCTCTTTCCTGACTGCCTGAACGATCCCGACAAGCGACCTGCGACGTTTTATGGCAAGGTTGTTGCTTTTCAGCCTTATACAACCCCTAAAACACGTCGTTATGGATTACCTACTGCTCACCATCACCTTCGCTGGGGCACTGATCTCCGAGATGCTCTCCATCTACGCCGACATGATCGGTTGCAAGACCTTCCTCAAGAAGCTGTTGCCCGGCAAATCAGAACGATTCTACTTTATCCTTGATGCTTTGCTGATGCCCTTCATCGGCACGGCCTTGGCCTTTTTCATCATGGAACCCGAGAGTATGAAAACCGCCTTCTGCGCCGGCCTCACCTGGTGCGGCACCCTGCAGACCCTCGGACTCACCCTGAAATCGGAGACCACCACAACCATCAAGGAATCGGGCGGCAAAACCACGGTCTCCTCCACCACCAAAACCACCAAGAAAGTCTAACCCAAACACCAAACGCCATGAAAACAAGGAACAAAAAGGATTCGAAGAAACCGCTCCTCATCCTCGCCATCATACTCTTGCTCTCGTTCATCGGCCTGTTTGTCGGAGCCAAAATCAACCGCGACCACCTCAAAAAAGAACTCATCGTCATGCTAGAAGAAAAACACCTTCGCAACGAGAGCTTTGAAAGTCGCTTGACACAACTGGAACTCCGCAACCAGAAAATCACCCGCATCATCGGTCGTGACGAAACCGTTGAAAAATGGATTGACGAGCTTCGTGGACATTGACAAAAAAACTATCTTTGCAGCATCTTAACTGATGCATTATGAAAACGAAAACCTTCCTTTGGGCGGCCATGGTTTTAGTGATGGCAGCCTGCACAAGCCACAAAGTGCCTCAATTCAATATCCAGGTGAACCTCGCCAATGCCGATGGACAAACCGTCTATCTGCAAAAGGACGGCCAGGTGCTCGACTCTGCAGTCATCCAAAACTGGGATGCCGCATTCAAGACCCCCGTATGCTCCGACAATGAGATGTACGCCATCATGCTCAAGAAATGGCGCCGTCCCTTCTCGTTCTTCACCGACAATAAAGACGTCCGTCTGGAAGGCGACGCCCAGAACCCCAACGCCATTGTGGTAAAAGGCTCGGAGACACAAGACCGATTGGTGGCTTTCAACGAAAGCTACTACGCCCTTGAGTCGAAACTGGAAGCCGACAGCACCGTAAATCCCGCCGATGGCGAGGAAATGTTGAAGATGCACTGCTTCGACTATGTCTGGGAAAACCCCAAAGATCCAGTGGCGCATTATGTGCTCTACCGTTACAAGTGGGCTTTCGGTCCCTGCGAGCTGCGCACCATGATCGACAACATCCATCACGCTGACAGCACACTGGTTACCAGCAACTTAAAGCTTGCAGAGGACTACGTGGAGAAACTGGAAAGCGTGCAGCCCGGCCAACCGATCATCGACTTCACCCAGAACGACCCCGACGGCAATCCTGTGACACTCTCCAAGTTGGCAGAAGGCAAACTGTTGCTCGTGGATTTCTGGGCTTCGTGGTGCCCCGACTGCCGCAAAGAAAACCCCAACGTGGTGGCCGCCTACAACAAGTATCACGACAAGGGCTTTGACGTGTTGGGCGTTTCATTCGACACCGACCGCACTGCTTGGTTGGCAGCCATCGAGAAAGACGGTCTCACTTGGACACACGTCTCCGACCTCCAAGGTTGGGGCAATGCCGCCGGAGAGCTTTACTCCATCGCTTTCATCCCACAAAACGCCTTGATCAAAGACGGCAAGATTGTCGCCAGGAACTTGGAGGGTGAAGATTTGGCGAAGGAAATTGAGGCGCAACTGGCTCAATAAACCTATTTATCGCTTGATTTTGATTTGGTAAAGTGCTTGCCGATGGTTGTTGCCTGTAGGATACAGGAAATACAACACATCGTTGTGCACTTTCATCATCTCTGCGAAAGGATAGCCGCTCAGGTCAAGGACGGGGGTTGCCGTACCTGTGTGAAGGTCGATGTGCATTAAGGTACACAAGCCGTCGTTCAGGAAAAACGTATAGAACTCCCGTCTGGCACGGTCCACCATCATGCTTTTTTTCCAGCGTTTGTCGGTCACCATGCCCCCAGTCCAATGCCTGCGCTCATGAAAAGTGAGCGGGTAGCGTTCCAATTCCTTTCCCACCGCATCATAAACAATGGTTTCGCGGTCCGTGTAGGCAAAGAGATAAAACTTGTTGTCGATACTATAAACCGGATTGTAGATGTAGAGCAGCTGGGGGAAAAAGTTCATCGCATAGAAATAGAACTTGTCTATGGAGCGAAAAGTGCCTTGAAGAATGTCGTCGCGCGCAGCTTCATCCACGATATGTTCCAGAAGATACATGGTGTCGGCGGTAGGCGTGACGCAATAGTAGTATTGTTCCAAGCCATAAAAGGCGTATCGGCCTGTGATGACCACACTGTCGGATGCGGCCACAATGGGAGCATAGTTTTTATAGAATAGTTCCAAGGACAAAGGTGCATACAAAAACATGTCTTTTTTCTTTCCATCGCTGGTTTCGGTAAAGCCCAGTTGACAGGCGTTTTCGTCACTGACGACATGAATGAACCCATAGAAGTCCTTGTAAAGGTTCTTGTATGCCGAAGAGATGGTCAGTTCGTGCAGGGTATCCATCTCGAACGACAGGTGCAGCAAGGCCGTGTTGCGCCGACGGTAAGCGATAAGGTAGATACCGTCATCGGCAATCACATAGTCCACCACGCTTCGCACGGGATTGTCGAAAGCAATATGAGGGGCATTGGCTGTCACTTCCACCTCCATCAATTCATGTTTTTTGGTTTTCATGCTGATGTTTATCGGCTTGCCATTCAAATCTTTTTCCTTGATGGTGTAATACACAGGCTCGTAGCCCATGTGGGCGAAGCGAAGCTTATCGCCTGTTGTGGCACGATGGTAAGCGAAGTTGCCGTGTTCGTCGGTAATGGAAACAAGGATGGAATCGCCAACATACACGCTCACGTTTTCAATGGTACGGCCTCTCTCGTTTTTCACCACACCCTGGATGATGGTAGCATTTTGAGCCTTCATACCCAAGGAGGCAAGGATAAGCAAGATAAAGATGAGAGGCTTTTTCATGGGAACATAGTTAATGATCAAAGAATTTAATTCAATACTAATTTTCAATTTTCACCCTGTTAATCACCCCTTGGTTTCTGCTACTTTCGTAGAAAACGCTGTAGGCATATCCGTCGTGCACCTTGAAAACCCTGGGATAAGCGACTTTGGCGGCTTTCTGCCCCATGCTTACCATACCCCCTGAAGAATCGTAGCGTCCAAGATAATTGACACCATCTTTGACGAAAAGTCCGTATGCTTTTCCTGTGGCTTCATCCTTCAGGAATTCGTTTTTGAAATATTTTTCGCCTGCAGTAATCTTCAATGGCCGTTTTGATGCAATCTCAAAATCCTTGTTGATTTCAACGATTTGGTGGTTGTCCACATCGACAAATTGGAGGTAATCCTCGAATAGAAGCGGCAGGATGCAGTATTCTTTTTTCGTTGCGATGGAACAGTACCAATGTATTTTGAAAAGCAATCCCGAGGTTTCTGCCAAGCTGATCAAATATCCGTCCCAAATGTCTTCGTTGATGAGGTCGATGCCATCATTTTCCGCCACCACTTGGTGGTATTCGTTTACGATGGACATCCATTGCGAATGGCAATCGATGAAGCCTATCGTATCCAAAAAACTGCATAGCGGTCGCTGCTTCCTTTCAGGATCGCTTTTCAGAATATACTCAAATTCTTGACTCTTCCCGTGGTTGTATTTAAGCCAAAACAAACCCTTGTCGTGAACTGAGTTCTTGATAATGTAGGCGTCGTTGAACTCACAAACGATTCTAAGCAACTTTTCACGATAAAAATCTCTCGAAAACACCGAGACGGGCATGATGCTATCTTGTTCATCCAGATAGACTTGCAAGCAGCTGTCTTGCCCGACGAGGATGACATCGTTGAAAGCGTCAATGTAAAGTTTTTCATATAGTTTGTCATAATCCGAACGTGCCTGTTCAGTGCCTTCTAGATCCAGCACGACCAACGAAGATGTCTTGGGCTTGTTTTCCAGGAGGTAAATATTGCCATTGAGAAAAGCCAAGTCGGCAATGTTTCGTCCACGTTTCGACCGGTAAAAGTCACGGCTTGCGGTCACGCCCACCTCTTGCAGGTGATAATCTTGCCGTCGCATCTTGAAACTGATGTTGATGGAATCTTGTTGTAACCGGCCAGGCATGAGTTGCACGATAGTATCCTGATAACCGATGCAGGAATAATAAAGGTTGACTGTTTTCATACGGTCGTAGATGGGCAGCTCGTAATGGCCTTTGGCATTGCTGCTGGTGCCGTATTGGGTGTTGATCACGCTGATGTTCACATTCTCCACACCGAGGTTGCCATAGACTTTAGTGGTTTGGGCTTGGATGCTTCCAACGAAGCAAAGCAGGGCGGTGAGAATGAGGTATCTTTTCATGGGAACAAAGTTAATGACGAAGTCAAGAGATTTTATGCTTTGGGGTTTGTGATACAGATAATTACTCATTGAAATATAATCTAATCCATTGATTATTATAATGTTATTATAAATTTACATATAGATTTTTGGCATTTTCAATCCTATTACCAACGAAGCATCACATGATGATGCGTACCCCACTAGGACCGTTCTGCGGTCACTAAAACCCATACAAAACTGATTTAAATCTTTTGATTATCAATAGATTAAAACCATTTTAATCCAAAAAAAATCTATACCCGCCAATAACATCTTGAAAACCTTCGTTTTTTCATAGTAAATTTGCTCCAGTGTTTAAAAATGGAATCGCTATGAAAATAAAAATGTTATTCATTGGGATGTTACTTTTGTTCTCAACGGCAACCGCCTTTGCCCAGATTGAGAAAGAAATCGATCAATCCAAGTCCGAACAAATTCGCAGGGGCAGGGAGTATCTTCTGGAAAAGTTTCTTGACCGAGATTATGAAAAGGTGAAGGAGATCAAAGATTATCTTCTAGGTCTTGAAACGGATGACTATAAAGCTTTGGCACTTTTTGAATTGTGGCACATCTTGTTTTGGACTCAGGAATTCGATGCGCTGACTGAGAGTTTCCGAGAGGTTGATTCGGCCTTTGCCGCCAATCAGGAGAAAACAGTAATCCCTCCCAGAGACCAGCTAAGGGAACAGTTATATCGTCGAAGTATAGAGGACGAACATTTACTTCGTTTTAACTTGCAAGAAGCCCATCTGCCAGCGGAGGATGAGGCGTTCTTGAATCTTTATTTGGATTGGGATTTGAAACCGATTAACAACCCAGAAAACACTGAGAAGTGCAACGAGTTGGCCGACAAGTTCTTGGCTCAATATCCCAACAGCGATTATGAATGGTTTGTGCGACACATGATCCGCAAGGTGTTTGTCGATAAGAAAAGGGGTGGGGGCATGGGAATGGATTTGTGTTCAGGCCTGTCAACCGGAACATTTGCCAGACCCATTGGGGGCATAGGTCTCAGTCTGGATTTTTTTTATGGTAAGTTTGATTTCATGTTAGGTTATGAGGTTGTTTTCGGAAAAACCGTTGTCGATGTGCCCTACACCATAAACTCCGTTCCTGAAATTTATCCAAAAGGCAGCCATAGCAATACCATCGTGTGGTATGCCGACTTAGCTTATCCCGTTTGGGAAAAGAAACGGCTGCGTCTGGCACCGTTTGTCGGCATCGGCGGTGTGTCGGAATCCTATCCCGACGATAAAGTTCCCGGGAGCGATCTTAAAAACCAAGGAGAATACCGCTGGACTGGCAACGCAGGACTTTGTCTTGATATCAAAGGCCGTCTTGCATACGATGTCGGCATGACCCGTTTCAAATACATGTTTAGCATGACCATGCCCAATGCTCCGATATCCACCATGCACACCTTCTCGATAGGTTGGACATACGTTTTTCGTGGTAAGGAACGGGCTTATTGATTTTTCTGTCCCTAATCTTCCGCGGAAGGACATTTATCCAGATCATCCAAAACCTGTTCCAACATAAGCTCAACATCGGGTGAGACACACACATTGCTGATGTAATAGCAAACCCACATAATGAGAGCAATGAAGCAACACACAATGAATACAACAAGGGCTTGTCCTAAATTCGACGTATGGGAAACGAGCACGTATACGAGTACGTATGTTCCTAAGGCCAGTATAAGCACAATGGATACAATCCACATGAACTTGTTGGCTTTTTTGTAAGTTTTCAGAGCCTTACGGATTCGTTGGGCGTATTCCGTCACCGTCATGGAGGCTGAGTAGGTTTTGCCAGTTATTCGATAAATATGAATGCTTAAGATGATGATTCCCAAGCACCAAAGCCCGAAATATAGCCCAAGAAAATAATATAAAATAGGGGCCAATACACTAAAGAAGACGATTCTTCTAATCAGTTTCCGCTGTAATTTTGACAAATGTATTTTTGTAGCTTCACTAAAATGCTTTTCGTCAACGATGCTTTCGCCCTCCAACTTTTCGTTCAAAGTGGCCAGTTGGGCTTTCATTTCTTCCAATTCGTTTGTTTCCATCGCCTTGCGTTTTAATCGTTCGACATTTTCTTTAATTGTTCCCTGATTCTGACCAATCGTACGGAGACATTCTTGGTGGAGATTCCAATAATCTGACCGATTTCCTCGTAACTTAGATTTTCTAACCAAAGCAGAATGATGGCTCTGTCAATCATCCCAAGTTTGTTAATGCGATGGTAGAGTTGCTGGATTTGTCGGGTGTCGTCGTCGGTGTCGGTAAAGAGGTTGATGTCCATGTTGAGGGGAACTGTATTGACACTGCGTTTTTTCTTACGATCGAAGGAAATGCAGGTATTGAAACTGACCCGCCAAATCCAAGTCTTTATGTCGCATTTGCCTTGAAAAGAGTCGAACCCTCGCCAAAGGTTGACGAGCGTCTCTTGAAAGAGGTCATTGGCTTCCTCCTGATCTTTCGAAAAGAGGTAGCACACGGTGAATACCGTGTTTTTGTGCCTTTTGACAATGTCGGAAAAAGCCTTTTCTTTTTCTTTCATGGTAAGAATCGTTTGCCTATTAGACGCAAAAAAAGCGAAAAAACTACACGGGGGCAAAAACTTTTAATGAAACTAATCGTGATAATCGCTGTCTTTCCACTCGTATTTCACTGTCTCGGGCACAAGGTACTTGCCGATTTTGTAATTGATGTTGGCTTTGTGGGCCTGGCTGAGTTGATAGCATCGTGGCACACGAAACAGTTTCCCGTCCTTGACAAATCGGGCTCCCGTCTGGTGAAAACGGAAGGCCACATCTTTTGAGATGCATTGCTCCCTGAGGGCAAGGATCCAGTCGTAGTAGCAAGGTCTCGCCTGAGCGCCCGATTCCCCGCCTACCGAAACTTCCTCTATGGTTTCATTCAGATAAGGGGTGAGATCCATCGCCGAAATCAACGGCGATGCAATGATGCTTTTGTGCTTGATGGGAAGTGACAGAAAAATGGGCAAACGATAATCGGCCATCTCTTGATTTTCCACCGTGCAGCCCACAATGACATTGTCATAGCCGTCGCCCCAGTCGTCGGGAACGCACTCCATGAAACGGTCAATGCGCTTGGTGAAAAAGAAAAACCAAAGGTCGCTCCGGCGCTTCATCATCTGCCAACAATCCGGTCGCCATGGGTCTGCGTCTTTCAAAAGGAAATCGGAAGTAAAGCACGTGAACACAATCTTACCGCTTTCGATCTTCCATGACTTGTCACGCTTCCGCTTGATGGGCAAATTGAAATTGCCTGTCTTGCGGCACTCACTGCTTGAAATGTCACTACCGTACATCTTATCTTGCCGATATACATAACAGTATTTGCACCCGGGGCTTATCTTGGTGCAGCCATGCCAAGGATTCCAGTCAGCGTATATTTCCCAGTGTTCGGACATGACGCAAAGTTACGAAATAAGCTAATATCTAGTAATTTCCGTGTTGGGAAATTGCTCCTGCAAAGCTTTCTTGCATCGTCTCGATGGTTTCGCACTGAAGGAAATTGTTTTGATTTGCTTCGTCACATTCTCTGGGATAGTGACATCTATGGTCTTGTTTGTGTGATAATCTGTATTATTAATATAAAGCGTTCCTATGGTGTCAATCCCATCAAGGGTGGAGCCCACGTTTGCCCTAGCATGGACATCCCAAACCCCATTTTCCCGTAAATAACTCGCATCGTTTATGGTAATCCATGCCGAAGGATACCAAGACAAGAGTTTCAGTCTTTCTTCAGCTGAGATTTCTCCATACACCCATAAGCGTTGAATTTGTTTGTCTTTCATCCATTCGGGGAAATAAACTTTATCCTTGAATCGAAGATCCAATACCCGAATGGTGTCTATTTTACTCAACACCTCGGGTATCTCTTTTACTTTTAGCGCAATCCTACTTCCGCGACGTAGTTGTTCATTAATTCTCACAAGGTTAACACTATCCTCGTTTATCTTTTTCATCACCTCCCAGCCAATCTTGGGTGTCAAGGCGAAAGTCTCGTGATTCTGTTCAAGACCCATGAATCCTCCATACAATTCGATCATCGTTTCTGTACTGAATCCGTTCTCATCAATTTCGATGAAACGCACATCGGCCTCTGCCTTTTCTTCTGGAAGATTGGATTCTATAGTTAAGGTCTTCAGATCGAAACGTTTGCCGTCTTTGTCGTAAGGGTAAAACTTGACAATCCAGCCATCAATGATGTTGGGAGCGCCATACTCCTCTTGCGTGTGCCACTTGAACATATTTCGCCAGAATTTAACATCGGCTTCCCCTTTTGACGCTTCAATGAACTGTTTGAGAATGGGCTCCAACTCGTCAATCCACCAATCCAAATCATAGGATCGCAATTGCATCGCCCTGTCGTAGATCTTTTGCCAATCTTCCGTGGTACCCAACAAGGTAACTTCAGGAATACCACAAGCAATATACATGGCCACAAACTCAAAAAAAGGTTTCGTTACCTCCATCAAGGTGATCTCGGAGGCAATTAGCTCATCATTCGTTGTGGTTGAGAAGTCGGCGATGATGGTTTCAGCGATTGTTCCTTTCGTGTTTTTCTTTATTTCCTCGGCAAATTGCGGTATCAGCACATCCCATTGTGCTGAATCAAGAGGTCGATCGCTTTCCACGACCAATGACAACTTACCCGAAAAATCGACCATGCGGTCACGGTATTTCTCGGAATTGGCATTGATATGATGCGAAAACCCTTGACTGATGAGCAGCCAAATCATATCAGGCGAAAGCACAAACGGACGATGGTCGGCATAAGCGTCATACATTCCGTAGAAAAAAGGATTCTTGTCGTTAAAATAAGCAAGGCTGTCTGCATCCACATTCATCGCAAGCGTGCTCTCGCCCATCGACACTTTCCGCATACGTAATAAACTTTCTGGTTTCGAAAGCTCCTCTATCTTTATGGTAACTTGAGCTGGAACAACACTTGATATTGCCAATACGAACAGCAGAATAATAAAACTGACTTTTTTCATTTTTTTAGGATTTATTTGAACAGCTTTCACCCCAACAACCCGACAAATGGATCTTTCCCCACTTTCTTAATAAGGTTCGAACGATATTTCATTACAGTATTTTGGCTCAATTCGAGGATTTCAGCTTCCTCCTTGATGCGAAACTCGAGGAAGTTGAGCACAAGGAGGTCGCATTCTTGCTCGGTCAAGTCGGGATAGGTGGCTTTCAGGCGCTCGTAGGCGTGAGGATAAGCCTCTTTGAAAGCCTCAAGGATGCGTTTGCGCTGGTTGCCTCGTGAAAGAATCTCTTTGGCTTGCTTCTGCAGATTCTCAAAGGTTTGTTTTTCGATGGCCAGTTGCGCCGCGTCCAACTGTTGATGATAGTTATGTCGTTGCCGGTCGAAGGCTTCACGTTGTTGCTGTTGCTCCTTAAGCAAGGTCGCTTCGGTCTTTTTATGCCGTTGATGGTTAACGAAAAACACAGCTCCCGTGGCCAAAAGCACCAGCAACGCTATCGAGACAATCCAAATGATTCGGTGATGGGATTTCTGACGTTCCTGATCAATGGAAAAGTCATAGTTTTCCGCCAAAAACAAAGCATATTCATTGGTTTTCAGCGTGTCGTTCTCACTCAAAGCAATGTCGAGCAGGTATCTTGCGGCGGTAATCTTTTGATTGGGATCGTTTTCAAACACGGGCTCCAAATAAAACTTGGCGGAATCCGATTGTCCCTCAAAATAGAGCGAGGTTCCCATGGACAAATAGCGATTCCCTTGGGCTGCATCATCCCTGGATGGGGCACATGTTGTGAAGACAGTCGCACAAGCGATTGCCATTAGAAAAAGCCTTATGTTTTTCATCAACTGCCGCATCGTCGTTGGAATCATTCATTATTTTTCATCCTGCTGAGCACCCCTTGGGTCTTGTCCTTATCGAAAAAGACACTATAAGCATAACCACCATGCACCTTGAATATGCGTGGATAGATGTTGTCGCAAGCTTTTTCACCCATACTGACCGTGCCTTTGGCTGGGTTATACACACCAAGATAATTCATCCCTTCCTTCACAAACAGGCCGTAGGTCTTGCCAGTGGCTTCGTCGGTAAGGAACTGGTGCTTAAAATAAGAAGCCCCATAAAGGACCTTTAAGGTTCTTGGTTCGGAAATTTTGAAATCTTTATCCACTTCTACAATTTCAAGCCGTTGTAAATCAATTAATTGTAGATTGTCTTTGATTTTCAATGCGATGGTGTGGTATTCTTTGGCGACATATTGCCGATACCATAAGACAGAGAGATGAATGGTGTAAGTTTGGGCCAGACGGAGCAGGTCGCCATCCCAAGTGCCTAAATTCAGTTCGTTGACTTCTGGAGGAACTTCGCGGTTATAGGTGGCGATGATTCGATTCAAATAGTCCTGGCAGATCTTGACGGCTTCTTGGTCGATGAAACGATGCAAAAAGTGTTTCTCTTTGTTCGGATCGTTTTTCAAAACATAGGAATAGGTCTGTGCCTGACCGTGAAACTCCTGGACATGAAAGTCGTGCTTGTCATAGACCATGTCGCGAAGCACGTAAGCATCGTTGAATTCCAGCACGATCTTCGCCAGTTTTTCTTGAAACTCATGTTTGGAAAACGTCGTTAATGGCACGGCATTCAGTTGCGGATCAAAATACACTTGGAGACAACTGTCACGGTTTATCAACAACAGGTCGCCAAAGCAGTCGATATACAACGCTTCATAAAGTTGTTGGAACCCCGTCTCACTCAACTTGTTTCCATCAAAGTCGAGCAAACACAGGTTGGAGGTTCGGCTGCTGTTCTCAAGAACAAGAATTTGGTTTCCCGAAAAGGCCACATCGGCGATATAACGGTTGCCCCTCGTCCTATAAAAGTCAGCGTGAAGGTTTCCGAACAGGAAAAACAACACAATGATGATCAAATATCTTTTCATGAGGACAAAGGTATCGATAAATACAACAATAATTGAAGTGTTCGTTCCTAAGTATAGATTATTTTGGATATTTACAGATTGTAAATCGTTGAAATCTAAAATAATAGCTAAGAATTATATATAGAATTATTGAGGAACAACCTTTGGTGCCCATGCCACAAAAGGTGGGTTGGGATAATCTTTCTTGTCGTATTCCAGCGGTTGGCCGTCGCTGATGCGTACGACCTTGCCACCTGCGGCGGTGAGGATAGCATCGGCAGCGGCGGTATCCCATTCCTTGGTTTTGCTGTAGCAGACATACACGTCGGCGGTACCGTCCACCAGACGGGCGAACTTCAGACTGCTGCCCTGGCTATCGATGACCAGATCGGGATGCAGCGGACGCAACACCGTATCGATGTAGGCGTCCACCTCAGGAGTGCGATGCGATCTGCTGACAAGAACAGTAAACGGACGCCTCGTTTCCGACTTCTGACTCCTGTCTTCTGACTTCCATAATTGTTCTGTCACCGGCGCATAAATCACCCCCAGCACCGGCCTTTTGTTCTCCATCAACGCGATGTTGACCGTGAATTCGCCGTTGCGTTTCACGAACTCGGCAGTGCCGTCCAAAGGATCCACCAGCCAGTAACGGCCAAAACGGGATCGGTCCGCGGGAAGGTCCTCCTCGCTCACGAAAGGCAGACCCGTCGGTTGCAGCGTCTCCTTGATAATCTCGCTCGCGCGCAGGTCCGCCTGCGTCACGGGAGAAGCATCGTCCTTGAGATAGACCTCAAAGGGTTTCTCATAGATCTCCATGATGGCCCGACCCGCCAGCCGAGCCGCTTTAATTGCCGATAACATCAAATTGTTCATAACACAAAATTAAAAAAAATAAAAAAAGTGGTGGCTATACATTTTTATTCTACTAATTTTGCCGCCGAAATCAAGTGTACAACAACACCGAAATCTGAAAAATCAAACAACAACTATGACAAAAAACCTAGTAATTGTTGAGTCTCCCGCCAAGGCAAAGACCATTGAAGGCTTTTTAGGGAAGGAATACACGGTCAAATCGAGCTACGGCCATGTTCGTGACTTAAACAAGAACACGCTCAGCGTCAACATAGAGAAGGATTTTGAACCCGAATACGAAATCAGCGACGACAAGAAGAACCTGGTCGCTGAATTGAAAAAACTTTCCAACCAGGCAGAGACCATCTGGCTGGCATCCGATGAAGACCGCGAGGGAGAGTCGATCTCATGGCATCTCTACGAGGCCCTGAACCTGAAGAACAAAGATACCAAGCGTATCGTATTCCACGAGATCACCAAGACCGCCATTCTCAACGCCATTGAGAACCCGCGTTCCATCGACATGGACCTGGTGGCCGCCCAGCAGGCCCGCCGAGTGCTCGACCGTCTGGTGGGTTACGAGCTGTCGCCCCTCCTCTGGAAGAAGGTGAAGCCGTCGCTCTCCGCCGGCCGTGTGCAGTCGGTGGCCGTCCGTCTTATCGTGGAACGCGAGGAGGAAATCAAGAACTTCGTGCAGACCAGCGCCTACCGTGTGACTGCCCAGTTCTCGTTCATCCAAAATGGACAGGAATACACCATCACCGCCGAGATGCCCAACCGTTTCGACACCGAAGAAGAGGCCCGCGCCTTTGTTGAATCCTGCATCAAAGCCAAATACCAGGTAGAGAGCATCGAGAAGAAGCCCGCCTCACGATTCCCCGCTCCCCCGTTCACGACCTCCACACTGCAGCAAGAGGCCGCACGCAAGCTGGGGTTCTCCGTGGCCAACACCATGCGCTTGGCACAACAACTCTACGAATCAGGTAAGATCACCTATATGCGTACCGACTCGGTGAACCTCTCCACGCTCGCCTTGGGCATGGCCAAGAAAGAAATCACCGAGAACTACGGTCCCCAGTATGTCAAGACCCGTCAATACCAGACCAAGACCAAAGGCGCCCAGGAGGCACACGAGGCTATCCGCCCCACCTACCTGGACCAGCATACCATCAAAGGTACCGCCGACGAACGCAGGCTCTACGAGCTCATCTGGAAACGCACCATCGCCTCGCAGATGGCCGACGCCCAGCTGGAATGCACCAACGTGAACATCGGCATCTCCT
>CAMKAR010000016.1 GCA_946410535.1 uncultured Bacteroidales bacterium | reverse complement strand
GAAGAGCATGGTCTTCTTCGGGTCGACCTTGAGGATGAAATACTTCAAGGCGCCGAGGCCGATGGTATGGTAAAGCTTGTCGGCCTCCTCGGGCGAGAGGTCTTTGGCCTTGCCCAGTTCGTCGGAGACCGCCTTGGCCGTGGCCACCATCTCGTCCATGAGGTCGTCGGCGTCGACCACGGTGCCCTCGCGGCTCTTCATCTTGCCGTTGGGCAACTCGACCATGCCGTAGGAAAGATGCTCGATGCTGTTGCCCCACTCGCGACCGAGGCGCACCAACACGCGCTTCAGCACGTCGAAGTGGTAAATCTGTTCGTTACCCACGACATAAATCAGTTTTTCGGGGTCGTATTCCTTCACACGGAGTTGGGCGGTGCCAAGGTCTTGGGTCATATAGACCGAAGTGCCGTCGCGGCGGAGCAAGAGTTTTTCGTCCAAGCCCTCGTCGCGGAGGTCGCACCACACGGAGTTGTCGTCGCGGCGATAGAGGACACCCTTTTCGAGGCCTTCCTGCACCAATTCCTTGCCCAAAAGATAGGTCTGCGATTCGTAGTAAATCTTCTCGAACGAAACGCCCAGACGCTTGTAGGTCACGTCGAAGCCGTCATACACCCATTGGTTCATCGTCTCCCACAGGTGGCGCACCTCGGGGTCGTTGGCTTCCCATTTGCGCAGCATCTCGCGGGCCTCCTGCATCAGCGTCGACTCGGCTTCGGCCTTCGCCTTGGCTTCTTCCTGTTCTTTCTCGCTCAACTCAGCGAAATTGGCAGGCAGCAAGGTCTTCAACTCCTCTTTATATTTCTTGTCGAACAGCACGTAGAAGTCGCCGATGAGGTGGTCGCCCTTCTTGCCCGTCGACTCGGGCGTGCAGCCGTTGCCCCACTTCTGCCAGGCCAACATGCTCTTGCAGATGTGGATGCCACGGTCGTTGACTAAGTTGACGCGCACCACGTTCTTGCCGTTGGCCTTCATGATTTCGGAGACGCTCCAGCCGAGCAGGTTGTTGCGGATATGGCCGAGGTGCAAGGGTTTGTTCGTGTTGGGCGACGAATACTCGATGACCACGTTTTTGCCCGAAACGGGCTTGCGGCCAAACGAGCGGTCCTCGTGGTTCGCCTTGAAGAAATCCATCCAGAACTTGTCGGAAATCAGCAGGTTAAGGAAGCCTTTCACCACCGTGAACTTGGCAATCATATCCGATTCCTTGATCATCTCGGCCCCCATCTCGTTGGCCAACTGCTCGGGGTTACGCCCGGCCAGTTTCCCGAAGGGGAACACCACGATGGTCATGTCGCCCTCAAACTCGGGGCGCGTCTTTTGGAAATTCACTTGCTGGACAGGCGGTTCCTGCCCGTATAAAGTCTTGAACGACTTGATAAACAATTCTCTCAGTACTTGTTCTAACATAACGATGAAATAATTTGGCACAAAAATAGCAAATATGCCCCAAACGAAGCGAAAAAAGCGGGAAAAATGTTTGCAATGGGATTTTCTTTTCCCACTCTCTCTTTCCCTAATGAACATTTTCCCTATATTTGCGCTCAACAAAACTTAACGATGAGCAACATCGCAGCAGAATTGGCCAAACTTCACACACTGACAGGTGCTGACTATTCCCGACAGGTAGAGCGGATTGCCCGTTTAGGTAATTTCCATCCTGTTGAAGGAGAAAGTGGCATCTTTTCTACAGGTAGTGAGGGCGAAGGCGATTACGGCAATCTGCTCAACGCCGCACGTAAGGCCGTCACGCATGGGTACAAGGTTTATATCCTTCCCAATCCCAGCGGTATACGAACTCCAGATTTCATTTTTGAACGAAAAGGAACCTATCGCCCCTATGAATTGAAAACGATTACCGGAAGGGACTCGATTTCCAATCGGCTTGAAGAATCTATTGGACAATGCAATCGGGTTCTCATCCATTTGATGGTCAATTACAAAGCAAGCTTGTTGGCTTTTGGGGTAAAGCATTACTTTGAGCAAAACAAGAACGCAATAGAAGTGCTCATATTCAAAGGGCGCAAGAGTATTTCCGTTTCCAGAGAATTGACGCAGAGCAAATCATTCTATGGATTGTTTATGAAGAACTACTTTAAATAAACAAGAGTTGCCAATTGGCAACTCTGTTTACTTTGGGCAGTGTCGGTGTAGGCTTACCCCACGCGGAAAATACCGGATTAGTCATTTCTGACACTGCAAAAGTACAACAAATTTCGTTCCTCGCAACGCTTTTTCATACTTTTTTCCATATTTCCTACAAAAAAACACCATCCCGAACTTCCTAAGCCAACAATCCACATGGATTTGAACTTTTTTGTTCGTCATTCCCCGAAGTTTCCCTATATTTGCGCTCACTAACCCGTCGCCCTCGCGGAAACGTCTTGGCGACCCTAAAAGAACAAAAGACAGAACAAACAACTGATTAAATAACATATTGATATAAAGCGTTTTTGCTTTTCTTGGTACACCTGAAATCGCCAAATTTCTAATCTTACTACACAAGAAAGCGGAAATGCTCACGGAGTATCCGTGGGCTTTCTTGTTTGTAGTAAGGGTTTTGGCGAACCTCAGGTATAGACAAAAGTTCACGGATTACATTTTTGGTACTTGAAAGGCGAAGCGCGACAAACGTCAAGCCTATGAGCACCAAGTTCTTCAACAATATCGAATCGACGCTGATGGACAAGTTCCACGGCATCGCCTCAGCCATGGCCAACTTCGACATCTTCCATGCCTTGGTTGGCTTTTTTCGTTCTTCGGGGTATTTCAAGCTTCGACAGGAACTCTCCTCGACACAGGAAATCAAAATCCTTGTCGGCATCAACATCGACAACCTCTTCCGTCGGGCCCAAACCGCCGGGAAGATGTTTTTCGGCGACCGCGACGCGTCAATAGAACAGTACTGCGAGAGCTTCCTACGCGATGTGCGCCAGTCGGACTACAGCAGCGACGTCGATGAAAGCATCCGCCAGTTCTGCGAGGACATCGCCTCGGGCCGGCTGCAAATGCGCATCCATCCTACCAAAGACCTCCACGCCAAATTCTATCTCTGCCTTCCTAAGAAGCACTCCGAACATAGCGACGGCTGGGTCATCATGGGTAGCAGCAACATCAGCGCGCAGGGACTCGGCATCAGCGAGCCGCCCCGCTACGAACTCAACGTGGCCATGAAGGACTACGACGACGTGGCCTATAGCGAGCAACAGTTCCAGGAATTATGGAAGGTGGCCATCCCCATCACGATAAACGATGTGGAACGCATGATGGGCCGAACTCACCTCGCGCCACAAGAGCAACAGCCATCGCCATACGAGCTTTATATGCGGATGCTCATCGACCACTTCGGTGCCCAAGTGGAAGACGACTTCATCCCTGTGTTGCCTCCTGGCTACGACGACCTTACCTACCAGCGTGACGCCGTGGTGCAAGGCTATGAAATCATGTTGCGTCACGGTGGCTGTTTCATCGCCGACGTAGTGGGCTTGGGCAAGACCGTGATTGCCGCCATGATTGCCCAACGGTTCATTGCCGCCAATGGCAACAACACACGTATCCTCGTCATCTTCCCGCCTGCCGTGCGTAGCAACTGGGAAGAGACCTTCAACGACTTCCAAATAAAGAACGTCTATACCCGATTTGTGAGCAACGGCAGTTTGGATAAGGTCATCGAAGGCAACAACTATGACACTCCGCCATATTACGACCTCATCATCGTCGATGAGGCGCACAATTTCCGTCACGACTCCACGGGCAACTACGACCTGCTGCAACGCATCACCAAGTCGCCTCGGGCCAACAAAGGCCACATCGCGGGTGGAAAGAAAGTGTTGCTGCTTTCGGCCACGCCGCTCAACAATACCCCTGAGGACATCAAGAACCAATTGTTGCTGTTTCAGGACACCGCACGCTGCACTCTCGACGGGGTGAGCAACATTGCCGACACCTTTGCCCCGTGGATTAAGGAACATAATGCCTTGATGTCGCAACGTCGCACGATTACGCCCGAGGCATTGGCCACGCGTATCGATGCCATCAACCAGCAACTGCGCCATACGGTGTTGGAAAAGGTGATGGTACGCCGCACCCGAAGCAACATCCAGCATGAGCCGCGTTATGCCGGACAGATTTCTTTCCCTCAACTGCTCGACCCCGAAGACCGCACCTACCAGATGCCGCCCAAGGTGCTGATGCTTTTTGTCGATACCTACAAAAAGCTCATCGACACGCCTACGGCCTACCTTCACGAGGTCAACCCAGAGATGTTCGACGGCAGTGGCCTGCGCTACGCCCGCTATCGCGCCATAGAATATTGTACCAACTATAAGGTCCACTCCGGGAAGATGGCAAAACACATGGCCGATTCCCTCGCCTCCATCTACCAAACCCACATGGTGAAACGTCTGGAAAGCAGTTTCGATGCCTTCAAGAAATCGCTACACACCTTGCTTGATGCCACAAAAGGTATGATCAAGATGTTCCGCGAGGACAAAGTGATTATCGCTCCCGACTTGAACATCAAGAAGTTGCAAGCCGACGGGATGGAACTGGACGAAATCATAGAATTGGCACTGGGCAAGGGCTTTGACCAAGACAAGATTGTGTTTCAAGCCACTGACTTCCTGCCCGATTTCTTGCCCATGCTGGAATATGACGCCCACCTGCTCGAAAGTCTTTGCAAACGATGGGATGCCGTCAATGCCGACCCGAAACTTGACCTTTTCGTTGAGATGTTGCAAGGCGAATTGTTTGATGCCCGACGCAACCCAAGCGGCAAGTTGGTGGTCTTCAGCGAAAGCGTCGACACGGTCAACTATCTGACCAAGCAACTTCAGGAACGACTGCACCGAAACGACATCCTTTCGGTTTGCGCCCGCGACCGCAACCGCAAGAAAGAGGACATCCGCGCCAACTTTGATGCCAACTACAAGAAAGAGCAGCGCGACGACTATAACATCATCATCACCAGCGATGTGTTGGCCGAAGGCATCAACCTGCATCGTGCCAATGTCATCGTCAACTACGACAGCCCATGGAACGCCACGCGCCTGATGCAGCGCATTGGCCGTGTGAACCGTATTGGCAGCACCGCCAAAGCCATCCACAACTACATGTTCTATCCTTCTGACCCTGGCGACTCCATCATCAGCCTGAAGAAGAACTCCCTCATCAAGTTGCAGAGTTTCCATTCGGCATTGGGCGAGGACACCAAGATTTACTCACACGACGAGATTGTGAAGGAGTTTCGTCTCTTCAATAGCGATGCCCGCGACGACACCGACCGCAACTTTGAACTGCTCCGCGAGGTGCGAGCCCTCCACGACAGCAATCCCACGCTTTACCGACGCATCAAGCAGCTGCCACCCAAGAGCCGCTGTGGCAGAGCGTCGGAGAGGCCACCTCAAACCATCGCCTATCTGGCGTCAGAGACAAAGACCGCCTACTATCTCATCGATGACCAAGTGCGTGAGCTCTCCTTCCTCGAAGCCGCCGACATCTTCCGTGCCGAACCCACCGAGAAGGCCGTGCCTTTCGGCGACAGCAAGCCTCGCCATTATGAGCAGGTGCAGCGAGCCATGACACAATACACCCTCGACCAGCAACACGAGTACCAAGGAGAAAAGCCCAAGATTGGCGGACGCGACAACGACGCCAAGAAAGCCGCCGCCTTCCTGCGCGAGGTGCGTCCGTCGCTGATGAATGACGAAGACGCCCTCGCCACGCTCGACCGCTTGAAACAGTTGGTGGAACGCGGCACCTACAACCAACTCGCCGACCACATCAACCGAATGTCGCGCAAGCACAAGAAGACACCCATGCCGATAATCGAGATCGTAAAACAACTCGAAACGCTTGACGAACGCTACGGCAAGGACGCCATCTCTGAAACACCCAAACAACCCAAAGTCGCCGCAACTGCTGACATCATCCTATCAGAAACATTCATTTAACAGTCAACGATATGAACACCTCAACCATACGACAAATCTTCCAATCGAAATTCGACTACCCGACCTACTGCAACGAAATCGTCCACAACGTTTTCGGTTGCAATGATATTTCCACCCGCCCCGAATGGCTTGATGGCACCGCCGAAGGCGACAACTGCTATTATATTGGTCGCCAAACCGATGCCGACGGTCGGGAACTCGGCTTCTTCTACACCCAGGTCGCCCAAGGCAGCGACGTGCGCCGCAAGCGCGTGGGGTTGCGCAAGATGATAGCCCCTTACCTGAAATACGATGTTGATGCCGCCATTGCCGTTTTTGCCGACGAAAACCATTGGCGTTTGTCGTACATCTGCGACATGAAAGAAGGTGTCACCAGCGCAAAACGGTTCTCGTACATTTTGGGCGACGAGCAAGGCCAATATAAGACGCCCTTGGATCGGCTCGAACACATTTGCGCCAAACGAGGCAGGTTCGTCCTGAACGACTTGCGCGAAGCCTTCTCCGTCGATGCGCTCAGCGACGAGTTCTTCGACGAGTACCATGTCCATTACGACCATATCGTGGCCGAGTTGACGCGACAAGGCAAGTTGGGAGCCGTGTATCACGATTATGTGAAGAAGCTGATGGGGCGCATCGTCTTCCTGCATTTCCTGCAAAAGAAAGGCTGGCTCTGTGGCGACACCAACTTCATGCTCAACACCTTCGACAAAAGCAAACGCCAGGACGACTATCTTGAAAGCGTGCTCGAACCGCTTTTCTTCGGCATCCTCAACACCGAACCTGCCAAGCGCGAACAAGTGTTCGGCAGGAACAGCTGGCCGCAACAGTGGGTGGAACAATGGGCCGACATTCCCTATCTCAACGGAGGCCTTTTTGAACGTGATGACGTTGACAACCTGAGGATTGTGTTGCCCCGCTATCTTTTCTCCGACCTTTTCAGTTTCTTGGCCTCCTACAACTTCACTGTCGATGAGAACGACCCCGACGATGCCGAGATTGGCGTTGACCCTGAGATGTTGGGCAAGATCTTCGAGAGCTTGTTGGAGGACAACAAGGCCAAAGGCGCTTTCTATACACCCAAGGAGATTGTGCGCTATATGTGCAAGGAGTCGCTGATAGCCTATCTGGTCTCAGCTGTAGAGACGCGCCATGGCACGTCTCTACAAGATGACAGCGACATCCGCACCTTTGTGGAACACCACGAGATGCAGCCTGAGTTGGAGCCTTACCGCGACACCCTCGAAACCGCCTTGCGCGAGGTGAAGATTTGTGACCCCGCCATTGGCTCAGGTGCCTTCCCGATGGGTTTGCTCAACGAATTGTGGCGTTGCCGCGAGGCCTTGGGGACTGAGCTATCGCGCCTACAGTTGAAAAAAGAGATTATTGAGAACAACATCTATGGCGTTGACATTGAGCGCGGTGCCATCGACATCGCCCGTCTCCGTTTCTGGTTGAGCATCGTGGTGGACAGCGAGACGGCGGAGCCTTTGCCCAACTTCGACTACAAGTTCATGCAAGGCAACAGCCTGATTGAGAGTTATGGTGGTTTCGACCTCAGCCGCATCGCGGGCAAGACCGTGGGCCGTCCGTCCACCTCCACGCAGTATGTGATTGGCCTCGACAGCGACCTGAGCCAGAAGAACCTGCAACGCCTGTTGCGCGAATACTTCTCCGTCACCGACCATCAAAAGAAAGCCACCATGCGAAGCGCCATCAACGCCGAGGTGAAGACCCTCATCCGCGAAAGCGTTGGCGGCACTCCGACCTTCCTCGCCAAGTTAGACCAACTCGACCCCTCCGCCAACCAAGACTTCTTCCTCTGGCACACCTGGTTTAAGGACATCTTTGACAAGGGCGGGTTTGATATTGTTATTGGGAATCCGCCTTATGGAGCAACTATAACCGAAAATAAAGAACAATATAAAAAGTGCTATTTATGTACGGAAGGCAAGTATGAGATTTATAAATATTTCTTCGAGCAAGCAACGAAATTGTCTTGCCAACAAGGTGTTATCGCATATATAACGCCTAATACATGGCAAACATTGGGCTATTTCAAAAAGATGAGGCAGATACTATTTGATAAATGCGAAATAGTGTCTATAACAGACTCTTTATACGATATTTTTGTAAGCGCAACTGTTGATACTATGATAACTATTCTGAAGGTCAACAAAGGAAATAAATCAAAGAAATATAAATTTGTAGAGGATGACTTGAAGTCATTTCATATCCTTGATTTCAATACTAATGATGATAGTATTCTATGTTCAAAGACCAATCCTATTATTCAGAAAATAGAAAGAGCTGGGGTCGTGCTCGGGAGTATTGTCGAAATTTGGCAAGGTTTAATTGCATATGCAGGGAAGGACCAACCAAGAATATGGACCTCAACAGAAAAGGAAACCGAATACCATAGAAAACTATTATACGGAAGAGACATTTCAAAATACTCGATTACTTGGAGTGGTGAATATCTGAAATATGGGGAATGGTTGCATAGGCCAAGACCTTCTTATATTTTTGACAAAGAAAAAATACTTGTTCAGCGCATTCGTAATCCAAAATTAAAAACCCGATTAGTTTGCGCTTACGACATTGACGGTTATATAAATGGAACTGGGTTGTCAAATATCGTATTATTAGACCAATACAAAGACAATTATACACTCAAATATATTATTGGTATATTGAACTCAAAGCTTATAAATTATTGGTTTTCATATTATTTTATTGATGTAAACATAAAGCCTGAACAACTAAGAAAAATACCACTCCCTGAAACTAAAACAAATCAAGAGATTGTATTATTTGTGGAACAAATTCTTTCCATTAAGCGGAAAGCCTCTAATGTTGAAACTTCAGCAATAGAGAAACAAATAGACAAAAAAGTATATGAGCTTTACGGTCTTAGTCCTGAAGAGATTGCGGTGATTGAGGGAAAACTTTGAAATGAAGAGGTGTTTTGGTAGCGACAATGCGAAAAAAATGTAAATAACAAAAAAAACAGCAAGTTAGAATGTAGCGAGGTGAATATTAAAGTAGCATATTGTAATTAATTGTTATGGTTGTTTTGTAAAAAACTCTCTATCTTTGCAAGAGAAACAAAACTGACGTGGCCGTTACCATATTTTAAGCATAAAGTATGAACTCAAGAAATAACAAATTACCAAAAGAAGAATTATTAGGGTTTATTGTCTGCGGTAAATTCTACAGACTGTCACAATACGATGATGCACTTTCAGAAAACGAAAAAAACTTACACAAATGGATGCCATTTTTGAAAGAATTCCCCTATTCTGTAAGACAAGTAAAAGGTAAAAATATAAATAACATCAAGGATCTACCGCTGTCTATCATTAATAATAAAGGGGAGTTAAGTTTATATGATTATATAGCGAATACTCGTATATTTGAGAAAAATCTCAAACGCCTAACAGGAATAAGTGGATTGGAAAGAGTGCATGAAATATACCTGTTAACGAGTGATGAAGCATGTCGCGCTATTATCAAAGAAACCGAGAGGTTGTTGATGGATTTAAACTTTTGCTTTAACACTGCACGATTTGCATTAATTAACGCTAAAAAAATCATTCAATTTAGAAGTGAGACTCTTTGGGTTACAGGATGGGAACAATTATGGACACGGGCGATATGGTTAAACAACGCAATTGTTATGTACAATTCGTGTTTTGACAAATTGATTCAAGCGATGTGGCTTGGCTTTGAAGTTTTTGTAGGCTATCAACGTGAGGATGAAAACGGAAATCCTATTGGAGAAAAATTAGATATACAAAGCCTTAATTCATTAAAAGGGTTGGAAAATGTGTATAAAGCATGTGTTTTCAATAAAATAAATGTTCGGTTACAAAGCTATACGCCATCTAATATAATGAAATCGATCAATAAAAAGAACAATGAAGATTTTAGAAACGTCAGGGATTATGCTAATAAGATTAAACATAGAGGTGGTATGAGATATAAAGATCTTTTCCCATATGGAAGTGGTGTGGACATTGTAGGCGATAATGAGTATTCTTCATTTCGTACACGGTATTCATATGATATTGATGATATAATAGCAGAAGTGGCACAATACAACAATCTTTTCTTGGAATTGGCCAATCAGGTTATCGATTTGATAGAGAAACGATTTGAAAAGAAAATCTCTAATCAGGCTGTACCGAATCCAAAGATTTGCAATTTAGATAAAAATATGAGAACTAAAAGAAAAACTTGTCTTATTGGAACTTCCTGGGTTTCGGATACATTCCTTTATGTACATTCTCTATTGAAAAAAATAACTATTTTTGCAAAAAAGTAATATGGCAACACAAATCACTTTATTTGACATCTTCGTAGCTGTTCTTGAAAGAAATGGCAATGACGAAACCAGGATTTTTGTCAGCAAAACAAGGACACTAATGAATGTTCCAGAATGTGCAGAGTATTTGAACTGCATATTAATCAATGCTCTTGGCGTTCCGTATTGTATATCGGAAAACGTGGTTGATAAAGCCATAGATTGTATTATTCACTTGCACGAAAATGATATTGAGTGTTTCTACAGTGCGACACAACAACAGAAAGAGGCCGAGAAGACAGCTATGAGAGCTTTTATGGAACAATACCGAAACTCAGTGAAAGAGTTTCTTATGAGTCAAAAACTTTTGCTCAACTAATTACAATTTGTAAAATTATACTTTATACTACCATGTCAAAAGATAATGAAAAAGCAGGCAAAGGAGGAATAAACACCAAGAAATGGAATACCTGGGTATTTGTCATAGTGTTGGTATTGTATCTGGGCTATTTTAGTGTTATGTGTTGGCTTTTCCCCGGTAATCTTGAAAAAAGAGGGCAATTTGGAGATATGTTTGGCGCATTAGGTGCACTTTTTTCAGGATTAGCATTTGCTGGATTGATTATTACTATCATGCAACAACGTGAGGATTTAAAGAATCAGAGAGACGAAATAAATCTACAAAGACAAGATTTGGAAGCGCAGACAGAAGCCTTGCGGTTGCAAAAAGAAGAAATAGCTCAAACAAATGAAGAGCTGAAGTCGCAAAGGAAAGAGATGGAGGAGCAGAATAAGACGATAATGTTGCAGCGGTTTGAAAACACATTTTTTAATATGCTAAACTTGCAAATGAATATATTTGAGAAGGTAAGATACCAAACAACAGGAAATGTGGTATGTGGTGAAGAAGCATTTCGCCATTTATTTTCACGATTTCGTGCGAGTATTACAAATATAGATGTTAGTAATATCTATTTTGGAGAATTGGATCACTATAATAGACATTTAGCTCAAATCCTAAAATTGATTGATCAGACTGATTTTCTGTCGAAAGCAGAAAAATATAATTATGTTGGGTTGCTAACATCGCATATGTCTTATTATGAATTGACAATGTTTTTTTACTACTGCATATCACCAGACGGAAGAAAAAGAGCTAAAGAACTAGTTGAGAAATACGCATTATTTAGGGACTTTGGCGAGAATACGGTTTTTGATCCAAAGCATCTTTTACTCTTTGAAGAAGGGGCGTATATTATAAAAGAATAGGCGCTTCAACTGAACTGTGTCAGCAGTGTCGTTTTTGCCCTGCCAAGAGATTGTTGGGGGACAAGCCCGAGCGTCACTTTCTTGGCAAACTCTTCACCCCATTCATTGGGTTAGAACGATGAAAAAGTATTATCTTTGCCTCGAAAAAAGAGCCACTAGATATGCAAGCAAACAGATTCAGTTATTATTGGTTGGATACATGGGTGCTGGCCAATGTGATACAATTGGCCACGCAAGACTTTTGCGCCCGGTCTACGAAAAAAATTTTCTCCCCTCCCCTTGCGCCTTATCAAATTAATCCTTTATCTTTGCAGTCCGATGAAGTACCTAAACAAACCATCGGAAAAGATTATCTGCACGGAATCAATCGGTTCCTTCACTTTGAATTTCCAACGTTATCATATTGGCGGTCAAACTGTTGGCCGTCTTTTTTTGTTCAAAAGCAACAATTAAACACATACGCCTATGTCAATTTCACTGAAAAACCGCAGCCTCATCTCCATCAGCGACTACTCGCCTGAGGAGATATGCCACGTCCTCGACATCGCCGAGTATTTTGAGAAAAACCCGCGCCAGAACTCCTGACCACTATGATTACCTTTATCATTAGCCTCGCCGTCCTGATTCTGGGCTACTTGTTTTATGGGCGTTTCGTGGAGCGGGTATTTGGCCCCGACGACCGCGTGACGCCGGCCATCGCCAAGCGCGACAACGTCGATTTCATGGTGCTTCCCAACTGGAAGGTTTACATGATTCAATTCCTCAACATTGCCGGCACAGGCCCCATCTTCGGTGCCATCATGGGCGCCAAGTTCGGTCCCGTGGCCTACCTGTGGATTGTCCTCGGCACCATCTTCGCCGGAGCCGTACACGACTACCTGAGCGGCATGACTTCGATGCGCAACGGCGGCGCAAGCCTGCCGGAAATCATCGGTAAGTACTTGGGCAAGTGGACGAAAAGCGTCGCGCTGGCCCTGACCTTGTTGACTTTGCTTGTCGGAGGCACCGTGTTTGTTTACTCTCCGGCAGCGATACTGCATTTGATTGGTGGCGACACCATGATGTGGGTCATCATCATCTTCGCTTACTATGTCATAGCCACGATGCTGCCCATCGACAAGATTATCGGCAAGATTTATCCGGTGTTTGCCGTTGCGCTGGTTTTCATGGCCGTGGCGTTGATGGTGGTGCTTTTCGCCAAGATGCCGCACCTGCCCGAGTTGTGGAGCCATTTCTACGACATGGGTGCCAAAGCCGACCCCGAGCATTGGACCGACCACATCTTCCCTGCCCTCTTCATCACGGTGGCCTGCGGTGCCGTGTCGGGCTTCCATGCCACGCAAAGCCCGCTGATGGGTCGCTGCCTGAAAACGGAGCGCATGGGTCGTCGTGTCTTCTACGGCGCCATGGTGACCGAAGGCTTGGTGGCCTTGATTTGGGCCACGATAGGCATGTGGTTTTTCTACGCCTACCCTACGCCCGGCTACGACCTCATTGAAGGCTCCAACGGCTTCTCCACTTCGGCGCCGGCGGTGGTGCATCTCGTGAGCCGCGACTGGCTGGGTGCCTTCGGTGCCGTATTGGCCATGTTAGGCGTGGTGGCCGCACCCATCACCAGCGGCGACACCGCTTTCCGCTCCGGCCGCCTCATCGTGGCCGACTGGCTGAAAATCGACCAAACCCCCGTCCGCAAGCGTCTTTTCATCTGCCTGCCGCTTTTCGCCATCTCCATCGCCATGCTGGTGTGGCAGATAGCCAACCCCAACGGCTTCAACATCATCTGGCAGTACATGGGCTTCTTCAACCAAACCCTCGCCGTCTTCACCCTCTGGGCCTTGACCGCTTATTTGGTGCAAGAACGCAAATGCTTCTGGATCACCCTGATTCCGGCACTTTTCATGACCGCCGTCTGCTCCACCTACTTCTTCGTCTCGAAGCAAAT
The DNA here is from genome assembly GCA_946410535.1 of uncultured Bacteroidales bacterium. The sequence continues at coordinate 903 of CAMKAR010000016.1, read as the reverse complement.
ACTCGGCCTGCCCATCGGCATCGGCTATCCGCTGGGCGGCCTTTGCGTGTTGGTGGCTATCGCGTGGTTCGCGGTGTGGTATCGGAAAACGAAAACGAAAGAGTTAACCCATTAAAAATCTGTATGATGTCAAACTGGCCGTTGCCGGCGACAGCGTTAAGGCCTGGCTCGACGACGAACTTGTGTTCAATGAATTACTTGAGCAAAACAAACATAAATGAGAAAATACACACAATGGATGCTTGCCGCCATCCTGGCAATCTGCGGCTGTTTTATCCTGACAGGTTGCTCTGGTGCGAAATGGAGCGTGTCCGATAGTTTTTACAACAACCTGATCGCCGAGGACCGCTACAGGATGATTCTCGACGGTCTAAAGGTGACGCTGCTCATCACCTTCTGCGCCGCCATTTTTGGCACGCTGTTAGGCGGTTTGGTGTGCTGGATGCGCATGAGCTGCCGAAAGTGGGTAAGTACCACCGCCAAGGTGTATATCGACATCATGCGCGGCACGCCCGTGCTGGTGCTGCTCATGCTGATGTACTATGTGGTGATGGCACCGGTGAACGCCACGGGCATCGTAGTGGCTATCATCACCTTCGCCATGAACATGGCGGCCTACGTCAGCGAGATGCTGCGCACCGCCATTGAAGGTATCGACCGAGGGCAGACCGAGGCTGGCCTTGCCTTGGGATACACACGTCGGCAGACCTTCTTCAAGATTGTGCTACCGCAGGTAGTCAAGGCCGTTATGCCCGTCTATCAAGGCGAGGTCATCAGTTTGTTGAAAGGCACCAGCATCGTGGGCTACATCGCCGTGGCCGACATGACACGCGCCTCCGACCTCATCCGCTCGCGCACCTTCGATGCCTTCTTCCCCCTCATCGTGACAGCCATCATCTATTT
>CAMKAR010000015.1 GCA_946410535.1 uncultured Bacteroidales bacterium | reverse complement strand
GCCTAAACAAGCATCTAACGTCAGAAAAATCAAGGAAAAACTTGCGCATTGCCGGGAAATGCCTACTTTTGCAACGTAACATGTGTTACCGTAACCCGTGTTACGTTATCGTAAAACATATTGTAAACGATTGAAATATGCCATTCCATTTTAATCTTAAATCTTGAATTTTGAATCTTAAATCTTAAATCTTGAATTAGTTATGCCAAAAAAGAAAAAAATAGAAAACAAACTCAGCACTTTCACGAGTGTGATTCTCGGCATCTTCGCCGACGAACCCTTCCGCCCGAAAAACTACAAGCAGGTCTGCAAGATCATGGGTATCAAGGACCAAGCGGGCAAGGACGTGGTGTATAAACTCCTTATCGACCTGAAAGACCAAGGCCTTTTGGACGAGGCGCGTCCCTATAGTTACACGATGAGCAAGGCAGGGCTGGCGCAGTTCGGGCCAAAGCAGCGATATGTGGAAGGCACGGTGGAGATGAAGTCGACGGGCAAGGCCTACGTCATCCCCGACGATGGCGAAGGCGAGGACATCTTCATCGCGGCAGCCGACACCTACAAGGCCCTGCATGGCGACCGCGTGCGCGTGGCCATGTTCCCCAAACGCAACAATAGCAAGCCCGAAGGCGAAATCGTGGAGGTGCTCGAACGTCGCCACACCGACTTCGTTGGCGTGTTGAGCATCTCGCACGGCTACGTCTACGTCCGCCCCGATGTGGACTGGATGCCGGTCGACATCTTCATTCCACGTGGCGGACTGCATCGCGCCAAAGACGGCGACAAGGTCATCGCCCACCTCGTGGACTGGCCCGACGGCTCGGGCAACCCCTTCGGCGAAATCACCCGCGTGCTCGGCAAGCCTGGCGAGAACGACGTGGAAATGGAGTCGATTTTGGCTGCCCACGAATATCCCATCGAGTTTCCCAAGGAGGTGGAGAAGGAAGCCGGCAAGATCCCGACCAAGATCAGCAAGGACGAAATCAAAAAGCGCCGCGACTTCCGCAAAACCTTCACCATCACCATCGACCCTGCCGATGCCAAGGACTTCGACGATGCCATCAGCTTGCAGAAGATGAAGAATGGCCATTGGGAAGTAGGCGTCCATATCGCCGATGTGTCGCACTACGTCCGCCCCGGCTCCGCCATCGACAAGGAGGCCTTGGACCGCGGCACGAGCGTCTACCTCGTCGACCGCACCATCCCCATGCTGCCCGAGAAGCTCTGCAACAACGTCTGCTCGCTCCGTCCCGACGAGGAAAAACTGACTTTTTCAGTCGTGTTTGAAATGGATGATGATGCCAAGATTTACGATAAGTGGATTGGCAAGACCATCATCAAGTCGTGCCGCCGCTATACCTACGAAGAGGTGCAGACCATGATTGAAGGCGGCCCTGGCGACTACAAGGACGAAATCCTGACCTTCCACCACTTGGCCACCAAGCTGCGCGAGCAGCGCATGGCCTTGGGCAGCATCAACTTCCACTCCGAGGAAGTGAAATTCGTCCTCGACGAGAACAAGAAACCCATTGATACTTATGTGCGTGTGCAGAACGAGTCGCACGAATTAATCGAAGACTTCATGTTGTTGGCCAACCGCACCGTGGCCGAGACCTTCGGCAAGCCCGAGAGCAAATGGCACAACAACACCTTCGTCTACCGCGTGCATGACGAACCTAATCCCGAGAAACTCAACAAGTTCATGCTGCTCATCTCGCGCCTCGGCTATTCGATGGACGTCAGTTCGCGCAGCAAACTCGTCAACTCCTACAACAAGCTGTTTGAAGACGTGGAAGGCAAGGGCGAGAAGAACCTCATCCAGACCGTGGCGTTGCGCACGATGGCCAAAGCCGTCTACAGCACCGACAACATCGGGCACTATGGCCTCTCGTTCGACTACTACACCCATTTCACCTCACCCATCCGCCGCTATCCCGACCTGATGGTGCACCGACTGATAGAGAGGTACCTCATCGAGGGGCAAGGATCGGTCGACAAGAAGGAATACGAGGACATGTGCGTCCACGCTAGCGAGATGGAGAAGCAGGCCGAGGAGATGGAACGCCAGAGCATCAAGTACAAGCAGGCCGAATATCTGCAAGACAAGATCGGGCATGTGTTTGAAGGCTTGGTGTCGGGCGTGAGCAAGTGGGGGCTTTTCGTGGAGCTGAAAGGCAACAAATGCGAGGGCTTGGTGCGCTACGAGGACCTTCCGGGCGACTATTATTACCTCGACGACGACAACTTCCGCGTCATCGGGCAGGAAACGGGACGTGTCATCACCTTGGGCGACGAGGTGCGCGTGGTGGTGAAGTCCGTCGACCTTTTCAAGCACCGCATGGAGTTCGAAATGTTAGCCAACATGCCCAAAAACACCAATAAAGCCCCCAAAAAACGCCTAGTTTCATAATTTTATGTACTTTTGCCAAAAATTTAAAACCAATTCATTATGGAAAAGAAAAACAGAGTCTTTTTGCTGGCAACGCTGCTTTTGGCAGTGATTGGCCTTTCGGGGTGCGTGAAGAAATACACCATCATTATCCCTACAAACAACCTTTGGTTTGGGCTTGAGGCAAGCTCGCAAACCCTCGAAATCAAGGCCAATTGCGACTGGACCATCGCCAAGAACGATGATGCCGAGTGGTACACCATTTCGCAGATGGAAGGGAAAAACGACGCCACGATAACCATCACCGTTGAAGCCTTGGGCGACGCCGATTTCCGTGGAGCCTCGTTTGTCATCAAATCGCCTGGCGGCCACGTGCGCCGCACGGTTTTCGTCAGCCAAAACAAGCTCGATTTCAATGGCTTGATGAACAAGGTGTTCGGCGTTTCGAGCGTTGAGCACTGGAACACGGATTATTACGGCATGATGATCGAGGACTCGTACAAGCATAAGGAATATGATCCTTACGACACTGCCACGGGTTACACCATGTATTTCCTTGCCGATGGCACCGGTGTGCAGATGGACCACCACAAAGACACCGCCGTCTACTATGCCTTCACCTATAACTACAACGCCGCCGACCAGATTCTTCACATCGAGTTTGAGACGGTGACCGATGCTCCCGAGAACTACGACCCCGAGGTGCTGACCGCCAGCGACTCGCTGTTCCGCTTCTTCCACGAGTATAAGGACAACTGGTGGGAACGCGCCGACATGCGCAAGATCGGCACCATCAATCCCGACCAAAAGGCTTTCCTCAGGCAGAAAACCATCAAACGCAAGGAAAACGAAGGAATCTTTAGTATCCGATGATTTGTTGTAGAGACGGTGTGCACACCGTCTCTACCAGTCTAATTAAAACCATAAATCAATGAAAACAAGGAATTTAATCCTCGCCATCATCGCCTTGGCGATGCTTGGCCTTGCCAGTTGCAAGAAAGAGACCATCACCCTTTCGTCGTCCGATGTTTGGTTCCCGATAGAAGCCGACACTGCTTTCATCGACATCAATGCCGATTGCGACTGGTCGTTAAGCATCGACGACAATGCAGATTGGTACAGCGTCGCACCCACGAATAGCGACAGCGATAGCATCGGACAGCTCGTTGTTATCGCACAACCGATGGAAAACCAGGAAATCAGGAATTCCTCTTTTACCATCCTCTCGAAAAAAGGGAAAACCTCGGTCAAGGTGAATGTCACGCAAAAAAGGGAGACCATCACCTTGTCGGATTATGAGCTTTGGTTCCCCAAGGAAGCCGGCTCGAAATCCATCGAGATCAAGGCCAACTGCAAGTGGACGGTCGGCATCGACGATGGCGCCGATTGGTACACCGTTGCCCCCATGGCGGGCGAGCCGACAAACCAAGGCAGCATAACCATCGCCACACAACCTTACGAGGGCGAAGGTTACAGGAGTTCGTCGTTCACCATCACTTCCGAGCACGGCAGGGCGGTGGCTAAGGTTTACATCTCGCAAAACAAACTCGAATTCGACAAAATCATCAATCTGGTTTTTGGCGTGTCGAAAATCGAACACTGGAACACCGACTTTTTCGGGCAGATGATCGAGGACTCGTACAAGCACAAGGAATACGACCCCTTCGATACCACAAAGGGCTACATGATGTATTTCTTTGAGGACGGACATGGCGTGCAAAGGGACCACCACAAAGACACGGTCGTTTATTATGCTTTCACTTATGATTACAACCCGTCGATCCAAAATCTCCACATCGAGTTTGAGACGGTTTCCGACACTTTGATGGAAAGCTACGACGCCTCGGTGCTGACGGCCTCTGAAGCGCTGTTCCGCTTCATGCACGAATACAAGCCCAACTGGTGGGAACGCGCCGACATGCGCAAGATTGGCACGATAACGCCGGACGAGAAGTCGTCGGTGATACGCGCCGCCACCAAACGCAAGGGCAATGAAGGAATATTCCAAATCCGATGATTTGTCGTAGAGACGTAGCGCGCTACGTCTCTACCCATTGATACCATGGGAACCAAGCTGCTGCGTCATATCAACCTTATTGGCATCGGGCTTTATGTGCTGGCTCTCATCGCCATCAGCGTGGCGTTTAGGGCACACGCCTTGCAGCCGAAATGGATGCTGTGGGGGATGGGCGAGGTGCTGTTTTTCTTTCTGCTGACGGCCGTTTTCTATCCCCGATGGAAAAACGACGACCTGAAACGCTTTTGGCGCAAGGTGTTTTGGACGGCATTTGCCATTCGCGCCGTCTATGCCTTCGTGATGTGCTATTACTATTATTGGGAGACGGGCATCGGCTTTGAGTTTGACGCCGCCGACAGTCGCTGGTATCACGACACGGGCGTATATTTGTCGAAATGCCTGAAAAAAGGGCACATCTCATACATTTTCAGGTATTTGAATGCTTACACAATGGGCTGGTCCGACCAAGGCTATCCGCTTTGGCTGACGTTGGTCTATACCGTTTTCGGGCGCAGCTGGCTGGTGCCACGGCTTTTCAAGGCCCTGATGAGCGCCTATCTTTGCATCGTGGTTTGGAAGCTGGGTTCACGTACCTTCGGCGAGCGCACGGGGCGTTTGGCCGCCGTGATGTGCGTTTTCACGCCTATCCTCGTCCAGATTTGCGGTGTGCACACCAAGGAAATGGAAATGATCTTCCTCTCCATCCTCGCCCTTGAGCGCATGGACTACCTCATCCGCAGCAAGCGATACACGGTTTGGAACATCCTTTTCCCCATTTTGCTCACTGGCTTCGCCTTTGGTTTCCGCACCATCGTCGGCATGTGTTTGGTTTTTGCCTTCCTCGTGTTCGTGGTCCTTTCATCGCCCGACATGGTGGGCAAGAAAGGCAAAATCATTACCTTGGTGGCCACGGCGGTCGTGTTTCTGGTTTTCCTTCTCACTCCCATAGGGCGTGAGATGAGGATTATCTACCGATTGAAATTCAGCGATTTGCAGTACCAATCGAACAGATACGAGTCGTTGGGCATGAAACATGGCGAGTTGGCTCGGAGTTGGGTTTTGGCCCCAGGTGCCTTCGTCTTGCCTTTGTCGCCGATGGTGGAAGAATCGCCCGACCACAACAAGATGATCCATGGCAGCACTTTTGTCACCAATTTCCTTGCCTTTTTCGCCATGTTGGCCATCGTAATTGCCTTCAGGCAAAAGAAATGGCGCGATTTTTCACTGATTGGGGCCTACGAACTTTCGTATTTGGCCTTGATCATGTTCTCGTTTGCCGCCAACAGTGAGCGTTACCACGAGCCAGCCATACCTTTATTAATATTAATGGCTGCCTACGCGATGACGCACTTGCGCCGTAAAGACTTGAAACTCTTCTACATATATTGTGGTGTCCTCTTCGTGGCCCTGGTCGTTTGGAACTGGCTGAAACTGTCGGCGCGGGGGGTGGTTTGAACCTATCGTTTTATTGGAAAAGTGTAAAAAATGGGGCGATTTTGTATTGGAAAAGTGTAGTTTTTAAGCCAGTTTAGTATTGGAAAATGTAAATTTTAGGTCGATTTTGTATTGGAAAAGTGTAAAAATTAGGGTGTTTTTTCCTTGTATTATGTAAAAAATCCCTATCTTTGCCGCTGATTTATAATAGATAAGGCATGATTAGTCGAAAAAAGGAAAGTGAGATACGGAATTTTCTTCTCAATGACAAGCGGGCTTTGCTTGTTACAGGCGCACGTCAAGTGGGGAAAACCTTCACCATACGGAAAGTAGGGAAGGCGTGTTTCGAGCATTTCATAGAGGTGAATTTCATAGAACGTCCCGAGGCTTTGGCGTTGTTTGCCGAGGCTGAAGGCGTCGATGACTTGCTGCTTCGCCTGTCGGCATTCACGAACCGGAAGTTGGTGCCGGGCAAGACGCTTGTTTTTTTCGATGAGGTGCAAGAGTGCAAGGAAATGGTGACTGCCATCAAGTTTTTGGTCGAGGAGGGAAGCTATAAGTATGTGATGAGCGGCTCGTTGTTGGGGGTCGAGTTGAACGATTTGCGCAGTGTTCCTGTCGGATATATGGATGAAATGGAGATGTATCCTCTTGATTTTATGGAGTTTGCAATGGCACTTGGGGTTGCCGATGATGTGCTTTCGCATGTGCGTGAGTGTTTCGAGCGGTGCAAGCCGGTGGATTCCTTTGTCCATGGGAGGATGATTGACTTGGTGCGCTATTATTTATTAATAGGTGGGATGCCTGCGGTGGTTCAGAAATACCTTGATTCGAACAACTTGAAGACCGTCCTGGAGCAACAGCGAGGCATAATCCGAACCTATAAGCGTGACATCACCAAATATGACGCTGGCCATAAACTGCAAATCGAGGAGATTTATGATTTGATCCCCGCCGAATTGAACGCAAAGAACAAGCGTTTCGTTTTGAGAGAGTTGGGCGAGAAAGCCCGTTATGCGCGCTATGAAAGCGGACTTCTTTGGCTGAGCGATGCGGGGGTGGCCATCCCGACCTATAACGTGGAAGAGCCTAAGGCGCCTTTGCTGCTCAACAAACAGCGAAACCTGTTCAAGCTGTTCCTGAACGATGTGGGATTGCTGGCGGCCATGTATGGCGACAATATCCAGTTGAGGTTGTTGAGCGGCGACAATAATATCAACTATGGTGCTGTGTATGAGAACTTTGTGGCGCAAGAGCTTCATGCGCATGGTTTTGCCGCAGGGCACGGACTGTATTATTTTAACAGCAAGAAGCAAGGCGAACTCGACTTTGTCATTGAGTATCAAGGCTCTGTGGTGCCTATTGAAGTGAAGTCGGGAAAGAATTACGAGCGTCATAGGGCGCTCTCCAATGTGATGGAAAACGGGCAATATGCCGTCAGTCAGGCGTTTGTGTTTTGTCAGGATAACGTCGAGATACGCGACAAGGCGGTTTATCTGCCTATTTACATGCTTATGTTTGTAGAGCAACCCAAGACCGACGACCTGATCGTGAAGTTTGACCTGACCGGGCTTGGAGGGTGATTTGTTGGGCTGAAAATGGCGGTGAAAGGAGGGAGGAATATAATAGTTTTCGTACTTTTGCACCTTTATAAAGAATCCATAGATATGAATCGAGATAAATAAATTTTGTTTTAATATATTATAAACCAAAGCATTAGCTTATTTGTTCGGAAACATTCTGAAACCTAGGAAATTTCAAAAATGTTGTCACACGAGCAAGTTGTGTTTCTTCGCGCATTCGCGTGGGCATGACTTGTCTGTGATAACGGGTTTTCCTAGGACCTCAGAATGTGGACAATGACTGTCCACGTTTTTTGTGTCCTACCGAAGACCTGTTTTTTCGACAAGCGGCCGATGCGCAAAAGCAGAAAGATGAAGAAAAACCTACCCATCGGGCAACTCATTTGTGAGGAGTTGCGCCGCCAAGGCAAGACCAACCGCTGGTTGGCCGAGCGGATTAATGTGAACATCCGCACCGTGAACAAGATTTTCCAGAAGAGCGTTATCGACACGCAACAGCTCATGCTCGTCTCCGAGGCTTTGGGTGTGGATTTCTTCCATCCTTACTCCGAGTTGTTGAGGCATATATTGACCCTTTCCGAGGCAGAAAACGCATCCATTGAATAGGATACCCCTTGCCCATTTAGGGCGATTTGCCCTTTGCAGGCAATGGTATAGCCTAATAAAACAAGGTCAATAGCCTACTTTTGCACCCGCAAAAATCTCAATTATTAATACAATCAACAAAACAAACACAAGCAAAAGATGAAACAACAAAAGATGAAACAAAAAGAAAGCGGCCTCAAAAGGCAACCCTACCAACCACCCCGTGTGGAAATCATCAAAATGGAGGTGCAAGGCGTGCTATGCGGTTCGGCCTTCAATGGCAACAACGGCACCGAAGGCGTAGGCATCTCTGGTTTCGATTGGTTATAAACCTTGAGCCATGCGAAAGAGAGGCATCCGCATCCATCCCGAGTTTGTGGTGATAGGCGTCGTCGTGTATATCGCGATTGCGGCGCTGACCTTCGCCATGAACGGCTGCCTGTACCACGAGCACGACCCCTACGGCGAGAGGGATGGAACGTCGGTCTACGGCAGCTCAGCCGACCAGATCGGGCCGCAATGGTCGCCGGAGAAGGACACGCTGATCCACCAGCTCAACCAGAAAATGTATCACGACCTCGAACTGACCCCCATCGAGTGAACCACGCCCCGAAGTGGCAATACTTCAATGACCCCGCGCCAGCTATCATGCAGCGTGAGGGGCATCAAACCTGACAAAAAGAAAACAACAACAAAACAACAAAATGAAAACTAACACCCTAAGACTTATGACCTTCGGCGCGATAGCCACGCTGGCGCTCGCGTCGTGCAACAAGAACAACGGCACGGAAGGCAACGCCCCCGAGAACGGCTTCCGCGCCATCATCGAGCAGACGGGCGGCGACGGCAGCCGCACCCACATCGACCCACAGAGCTGAGCCAACGGCACCACCGACCTGCTCTGGACCGCCTACGACCTCATCAAAGTGGCCAACGGCCAAGGCACCGTGCTGAACTACGAACTCACCGAAGGCGAGAACACCACCAACGGCACTTTCTACACCGGCGAGGGACACGAGACCTTCTTCACGCCCGACTATGTGTCTATCTACCCAGCATTCAATGCAGAAGGCACGGCCAACGCTATTACCAGCAGCACCGAGGCCACCTTCAACCTGCCCGCCACGCAGACCTACAAAGAGAACAGCTTCGCCGAGAAGAGCATGCCCATGGTGGCCTATTCTTCAACTCAGACGCTCAACTTCAAGAACGTGCTGGGAGGCATCTGCTTCCCCATCGTGTGCACGTCGCCAGTGCAGGTGACAAGCGTAGTGCTGACCTCTGCGGCTGACGAAGCCCTGTGGGGCACATGCACCACCACCATCAGCACCTCGGGTGGCGACCCGACCAGCCAAGTGACCAACAGCGACGCGGCCAAGAACGTCATCACCCTCGACTGCTCGGGCAGCAATGTGACGCTCAACCCCGACGAACCCACCTATTTCTGCATCATGGTGCCGCCCGGCTCGTTGGCCAGCGGCTTCACCTTGCAGGCCTACAGCGGCGAGACCAAGGTCTTCGAGAAGAGCAACACCGACCAGTTGGGTGCCGACTTCATCCCGCGCAGCGTTATTCGCAAGGTGAACCACAATTTGGATATTGTGGTTACCACCCTCACGGTGACGACCATCAGCCCTACGTTTATTACGAAAAACTCCGCCTTGGGTCTTGGCGCAATCAACAACACCCCTGTATCTTGTGGCATCCTCTATGCCTTGGCTTCAGACCTTGCCACTCCTGCCGACGACCTCGTCGTTGGAGGCACCAACGTTACCAACCTCTCCGGCACAGCAGGCACCCGCTTTGATGCCAGCCTGACGGGATTGGCCGAGGACCAGATATACTATGTGCGTGCGTATGCCACCAACGAGGTGGGTGCGGTAAGCTACGGCGACCCTGTCCCGTTCGCCACGCGCTACGACTATTACAGCGCAGACAACAAAGGCAAGAGCCGCAGCGTGTTCAGCGTGCGTGACAATACCCGGGTGCGTTTCTCGATGGGCAACCTGCAGTACATCGGCAGTGAAGGTAGCGGTAATGCCGCCGACAACAATGCTGGTGCCTACTGGAAGTTCGCCGACTATCAGTTCGATTATTTTGGCGACAATGGGCAGGCCAGCACGACCATCAAACAAGACCGCGACCTCTTCGGTTGGGGCACGAGCGGTATTAACGACTATTCGCCCAGAGCCACATGCTGGCAGCCTTGGTCAACAAGTACCCGGGATGATGATTACTGGCCATATGATAACAAAAGGAGCTGTTTGTACAGCAGCACCGGCGAGGCAGATTGGGGTTACAATGCCATCAGCAACGGAGGAAACACTGTGAACAGCGGCTGGCGCACCTTGCAAGCTGGTTACGAAGACGGCACCAACCGCGAGTGGTTGTACCTCCTCGATACGCGCAACTTCGATTATCGGTACACCCAAGTGCAGTTGACACTGAAAGGAACCTCAGACATGAGCTACACGACAGTGAACCAAGTGCCTGCCTGCGGCACCACAGTTAATGGCCTGATTGTGTTCCCCGACAGCTTCACATGGCCGGCTACTGTGAACGCACTCACAAAGCTGAACGCGGCGGATTCGTGGGGCTTGACGAACAATCTCACCGAGGCGCAGTGGTCGTTGCTTGAGAAGCAGGGAGCGGTCTTCCTGCCGGCTGCCGGCAGCCGCCGAGGGACTGAATTTCCTCTTAATTATTTGGACTTAGTCGGCCTCTACTGGTCATCCTCGAGGTACAGTAACGATGAAGCGTGGGAGTTGTTCTTCTTCAGCAACTCCGTCACACCAGAGAGCGCTCTAGGCTACCGCTCTAACGCGTTCTCTGTGCGCCTCGTCTGCCCAGAGTAATGCATCCTTAACGAAAGGAAATGCGATGAACAGCAACCGGCACGAAGATTTCCACGCGGGGCGTTTCCTGCAAGCGTGTTTGCAGGCGAGCGGCCACGACAGGGAATGGTTAGCCACCCAAACGGGGAGGGAAGCGGCGGAGATAACGTCGCTGCTCGCCCTCCCCAACATGGATGCCGAGCTGTTCGTGCGTCTCGGCCACCCCATAGGCACGGCCTTCTTCAGCCGCGTGCATGAAGAGATCTTCGGAGCAGAACAAAGCGTTTGCTGCAATGGATAGCATACTGAAAAACATAGAAGCGGTGCGCAAGGCGAAGCACATCAAGCAAGAGCAAATCGCAGCCGAGTTGGGCATCAAGCAAAGCTCTTACTCAAGCTACATCACCCGCGAGAGCGACATCACCTATAGCCGCCTGGAGGAGATAAGCAGGGTGTTGGGCGTGTCGGTCATTGACCTCATCGGCTGGCCTGAGAAATATGTCGTCGAAGCCCCTGAGGGTGAATGTGCAGACTGCAAAGCCAAGGACACCACTATCGCTAACCTCAACAAGTACATCGAGTTGCTGGAGCAGCATAAAGAGCGTTGAAAGAAAACCGCCCCGCCCGGGGCGGCTTATATGTTTCATTTGTATTCTCATTGGAATGGCCCAACCGCGACGGTCCGGCCATTCCGCTTTTTTTTTGCAAAAACACTTGCATTTCACAAAAAAGTCGTATCTTTGCAGCCGCAAATCGTAAGATTGGCTTCACCGAATCGGAGATTTCAACGTAGTTAAAAGGGTACCTTGCCCGAGTGGTTAGGGACCGGTCTGCAAAACCGGGGACGGCGGTTCGAGTCCGCCAGGTACCTCACCAAGCCCGCTGAGTTTCGGCGGGCTTTTTTGTTTGTGACGATAAATTCAGTACAAAACAAAAACAATAACTACTTGAATATACCTTTTCTATATCTAATAGCTACTTCCACAGCGGCTCGTTTTGCCAGTTTTGTGGGCATCCCAAAGCGGCGGGATTAACCATCGGATACTTCGCAAGCAAAGCCTTAAAGTCTGCGGCAAAAGTGTTGTGTGGCTCAACGCTGTTCAGCAGATACGCAATGCATGATAGTTGAGGATAGAGTTTATTAAATGGAACTTTGACGTTGCTTATCCATGCACCAGGCAACTTTTTGGGCAAGTCTGGAGTGACAGGATAGTTACGATTCCAAATGCGGGCATGATGGGCACAATAGTTTCGTAAGGCTGCAATGCAGGCCAGCCAACTTTCGAAAGACTTGAAAGCAGTATGGTTGAATTCAAGTGCTATGGCTTTCTTCGTCTTGGTGGCTGAGCTGTTGGCAAAGAGCTTGGTCAGTGTTCCCAACGACAGCAATTCCAATGTTTTCCAAGCAGGAGTAAATGCTGGCTTGTTGTATTTCTTGAAATGCTGTTTGATGAATTCTTCCTTGCTTCTTTGTATTTCGCGATCTATGGAACTAAGATTCTCCAAGAAAAGATGCTCGTCTTTGCATAACGACATCTTCAGGAACCAAAACGCCTTATGGGCCAAAGAGAAATGATGTATCATTTTTGTGCGAAGGGCAATCTCTATCTTGCCTATGGCTCGGAATACCATTTCGCGAAGTTCGGCATCAAAGTGATAAAGTGCTATAGCATTCTCGAATGATGCACCCAGTTTGTATTGGTGGGTTGTCTTGTCAGCCTCCATTGGGCGCAAATAAGCAGCCAAACGGAAATAACTGATTACGGCAAGTGACTCTTGTGCCTTCTGTTCATCAGCAATGGCAAGTCCGCGTGCCTTAAGCATTGCTATCTGGGCGGGGATGTCTAGCGGTTGCTTATTGTATCTCATAAGATCAACTGTTTATACAAAAAAAGTTCCACCCTGGTACGCTGGTCAACGGGAAGCGTGGTGGACTCTGACGGGGCAAAGATACAAACTTTTTCTGAATCTATATGTTTTTTCAAGAAACATGAATGAAAATTTTCAAATATGTGGCATCGAGGTCAAAAAAAGCTGCAACATTTCCTTTGCGAAATCCGATTAATTGTCGTACAAACCTTTATGCTCCTCAACCCCAACAACACAGAGGGAATCCCTCTTTTTTAGGCATATTTCCTCAGAGTCAAAAGTTTTTATTTCCAAAATCTCTTCTTTTCAGGTTACTTTTTCACTACTTTTGCACCTTGTTTAATCCCTAGAATCATAAAGTTTGATTTTGTAAAACATTAAATATCACCATAATGAACGAAGTAAGAGTAAGATTTGCCCCCAGCCCGACGGGTCCTTTGCACATCGGGGGCGTGCGCACCGCATTATATAACTACCTGTTCGCCAAAAAGAACGGCGGCAAGATGATCCTCCGCATCGAGGACACCGACCAAACACGCTTCGTGCCAGGCGCCGAGGAATACATCGTGCAATCCTTGGACTGGTGCGGCATCAAGTTCGACGAGAGCGACTACTTGGGCGGCGAATATGGCCCCTACAAGCAAAGCAACCGCAAGCACCTCTATAAGCAATACAGCGACGAGCTGTTGGCCAAAGGCTGCGCCTACATCGCCTTCGACACTGCCGAGGAACTCGACCGTTACCGCAAAGAGGCCGAAGCCAACAAGCAGACCTTCATCTACAACTGCCAAAGTCGCAAGCACCTGCGCAACAGCTTGACGATGAGCAAGGAAGAAGTCGAAAAACTGATGGCCGATGGCACGCCCTACACCGTGCGTTTCATGATTCCTGAAGACCGCGAAATTGTCATGCACGACTTGATTCGTGGCGAGGTGCACGTGCAAACCAACACTTTGGACGACAAGGTTTTGTTCAAGAGCGACGGGATGCCGACCTACCACTTGGCCAACATCGTCGATGATCACCTGATGAAGATCAGCCATGTCATCCGTGGCGAGGAATGGCTGCCTTCGATGCCGCTCCATGTGATGCTCTATGAGGCTTTTGGCTGGGATGCCCCGCAGTTTGCCCATCTGCCCCTGTTGCTCAAGCCCGATGGCAACGGCAAGCTGAGCAAGCGCGATGGCGACCGCCTCGGTTTCCCCGTCTTCCCGATGTATTGGGTCGACCCGAAGACCGGCGACACGGCCATGGGCTACAAGCAGTCGGGCTACTATCCCGAAGCTTTCATTAATATGCTGGCCTTGTTGGGCTGGAACCCCGGCACCGAGCAAGAAATCTTCACCATGGACGAACTGATCCAAGCCTTCTCGCTTGAGCGTTGCAGCAAGAGCGGCGCCAAGTTCAACGTGGAGAAGACCAAATGGTTCAACCACGAGTGGCTGATGCGCAAGTCGGACGAGGAGGTCGGCAAGGACTATCAGGCTTGGCTGAAGGCCGAGAAAAACCTTGACGTTGAGCTTGATTTTGCTGTGAAAGTGGCTGGTTTGGTGAAAGATAGAGTCAATTTCGTGAAAGAGATTTGGGACCAAAGTTTCTTCTTCTTCGAGGCTCCGACGGAATACGACCCCGTGACGGTGAAGAAACGCTGGAAGGAAAACAGCGCCG